>JANODQ010000187.1:0-1909 GCA_031412775.1 Pirellulaceae bacterium
GGCATTGTCGCCCTTCGCTCCGCGACGGAAGGGGAATGTGAATTCAACGTAATGCTAACGTTATTTACCTTGCCCTCGCACCGCTCAAGATGGTCGCTCACCGCGCATAGTTTTCCTCCTGACGGAGCGTCTGTCACAGAAAGGCGTCGATTGTCACCATTCGAACCCTTCGAAACCCAACGATTAACACCCCAATCACTAGAATCTACCGGCGGCATAGTGTTTGCGTAGCTTACGAAAGTATTGTCACAACAATTGCTTTGTGGCGACCCATTCACTTGAATTGAAAGATGATCATGACAAGGCTTTTTACAGCGTATTCACTTTCCATGGCAACGTTGCTTTCCGTAGGTTGCCAAGACTCGCTAATGGATAAGAAGGCTGATGCAACTCGCAATGCTTCTGAAATCCAGGCAGACACCACACGTAAATCATCGCAGTCCGAAGCGGACCGAACACGCATCAACGCAGACCGAAGAGCAGAGACGACGCGCGACCTTAGTCAAAGGGACGCTTTTGGAAATGCTAAATCGGCATCCGTGGAGAACCGTGCTGACGCGATCGAAAGCCAAGGAGAAAAGCGGGCTGACGCGATTGAGAAAAACGGTGAACGAAACGCCGACATAATAGAACGAGCCGGTGAAAACCGAGCCGATCAGATCGAAGCTGCCAAGTAGTCCTTTGCATACGATAGAACTTTTGAGAACGAGATTTGATCATGCTTGGCAGTGTACTGTTGATTGTGCTCCTTTTGATGCTCATAGGGGCAGTTCCTTCTTGGCCCCATAGCCGTGGTTGGGGCTACTACCCCTCGGGCGGCATCGGGATCGTTTTGATAATCGTGCTCATTCTAGCCTTACTAGGTCGACTTCCGCTCAGTATCTGACGCTTCGAAATGGAAAGACTTTTGTGATGAATGAGTCGAAGCCAGATGACCCAAAATTAAACATAAACATGCCATCACTGATGATGCCAGCCCCCGATTGGAGCCAACATGAGCATGTCTCCGATCAAGTGCAACTGGAAGCTGCCAAGCTCGTCGAGCTAGTAGGAAGCGCCGAGCTTGCAAAGCATGCCATTAATATCGTGGAGCAAAACGCCTGCGAAGCAAGCAATAACAAGCCTGAATCGCAAACCGGAGGCTCGCAATAAATAACTGGGCGGCTCCACGATCTTCAAGCTGAAGATTTTCAAATTTTTTGTCCCAGCATTTGTAGAAGTCGAATTTTTAAGAATTCGGCTACTTTTGTATCTGCAATAGGTATCCTTCCAACTACGCACGAATAAGAAATTTTCTATGCTCGATGAGTCGTATACGGTTGTTCGGAAAGTATCAACTCGATCGATCGGAGACTTCGCTCTGGCAAAGTCGAACCCGTGTCCCAACCCCAGACCTGTCACTTAATGATACATGTTTAAGATTCTCATCGCGGACGACGATCGCTTCGTACGAACGCTCCTGCAAAATCTCCTTCGGAACGCTGGCCACGCGACATTCACGGCTTGCAATGGGCGCGAAGCCTTCGAAATCGCGCAAACGCATAAGATTGATCTCGCGTTAATGGACATGAACATGCCCGAGGTCGACGGCTGGACAGCTACACGTTTGATAAGGGAACGATTCGACCACCAAGTGGAAGTGATCGCGGTCACTGCGTTTGGCCTGCCCGGTGATCGGGCGCGTGCGGCGGCGGCTGGCTGTACACGATTTTTAACCAAACCAATCGATATCAATTCGCTTGCTGCGACAATTGCTGAAGTCATGGACGCTCGGTCGAGTTCTTAGGATCGTTCGACGAAGGGGACTCGATGCTCGAAATAGCAATTCGCGGCTTGAGCGATGACCAGATTTGGAATCGTGCGCAAGAATGCGTGAATCGATTATCTCAGCGTGGAAGAATGAGCTGTC
>JANODQ010000188.1:0-7482 GCA_031412775.1 Pirellulaceae bacterium
CGCGATCGTACGGAGCCACCGTTGACAACAATAATCCACTGACTCGCCGTAGCACCTGCGAAGCTCTGTACTGCATTGAACGCAAGTCCGGTCAGCACAAACACAACCAGGGAAACTGGCCTCAACCACGAACAAAGAATAATTTTGAACAAACACCCGCCCCTAAAGTAACCTTGGCTGGTCTTTCCAAGTCGTCCTGGCAATTCGAAACTACCGATTTATTATGCTTACAGGCACGGCAACTGGGAGAGAATTACCAAAAAATTCGTGATCGGTGAAGCTTGCCACAACCTTTTTGTCCTTTGTTACTTCCAGGATTTGCGGGTTCTCCGGGCCAGCATGACAATTCACAATCCACGTGTTACCGTTGGGTAGCCTTTCGACCATGGTAATCCAGAACAACTGGACTCCAGGGAGGTCCTTCTCCTGGATCGACCAAACTGTTTCGTGCGATGGCGATATCTCCAGCACGCTATGACCGTCGCCCGTGCCGATAAGTGTGTTCCCGTTATCGAGTCGCGATGCCGAGTAGACCTTCATACCGAGCGGATGTTCCCAAATAACAGTCCCATCGCGTTGATACTCGCGTACGGTGAGGTCACCTTCGTGGGCCACCAGGTACGTTCCTTGAGCGGTTGGTCGAACCAGTCGCGTGTCCCTGTGCGCATCGCGATGTTCTAGCTTCAAAGGAATTTCATGCATGATGTTTTTATCTCGATCCACCTCAATTATTCTCCCCGTTCCACCCTCAGCAATCATGGTGAGTCCGTTTGGCAAACGACGAAACGCATGGATTTCTACTCGTTGATTATCCACGACTTTGGGCTCGTATCGCCAAGTTTCTTTTCCCTTTGAGTCGAGCTCAATAACATTCTTGAAGGATGTTTGGATGAGCCAACCGCCGCTTGGAAGGTGCTGCGCGTCGTGGATGCTCGCAATCTTTATCTTCCAAAGAACTTCGCCATCAGCGCTCATCAAGGCAGCCACCTTCTTCTGATAGTCAGCAGCAAAGAAAGACTTGTCGATCCGCGGTGGAGCAGCCCACGATAAGGTTGCAAGCATGCAAACCAATGTGCACGCCAAAAAGCTGCGTCGAACGTGAAGAATTTTTCGGAAATTAAGCATGGTAGAGGATCTTGTTTTAGAGTCAGTAATTGTTTTAGAGTCAGTGATTATTGAGAGGCAGTGTTTGGAGTGACGCCGAGGAGTTCAATTGCAATACCACGAATGATGGAGCTTTTGCTCCGAAAGAGTGTGGCCGCTTTTGTGTCCTCTGACGCCTCCATTTGAGCCGCTTGTGTTTCGAGTTTTCGAGCCGCTTTTAAAAGCAACTCGATGGCTCCCCATGGACGTTTATCTGATGTCGGCTCGCTTCGATTGTGATCTACTGAAAGTTCGCGACGGATTGAATCAAAGAGAAGGTCCGCTGGGGGGGACTTCGGTAAATCGGGAACCGTTTGCCTGGGGCTGTCTTGGACCACTGGCGTGGGAACTGGTTCGGTTGCGAAAACTTGATTTACAAAGAAGCAAGCGATTAATCCGCCCAATGCGGTACCGCTTAAGCAACTTGCCGACTTTAAAAATGATTTTGCATGAGTCGCAAGCATGGAAGATCAACTTTCAATTACGAAATCAAAGTGGCTTTGAAGCGATGGCAACTCCCGAGAGCTTTGCATTTGCATCGTTCTTAAGAATCAATATGGTTCGACAATTATAGCAAATAAGCGGATCGATAGTTGTCGGCAGGTTCCGTTCGCTTCGGTGAACAATTGCTTTTGTCAAGTTGAAAGGTGGCTGATGGTATTCGCTCTGTGTTCTCTGTGGCTCTGTGTTTTAATTCCCCCCGGCCGTTCCTGCTAAACAAAACAAAAGCCGCTACTCGAGCTGAATTTTGAAACACAGAGGAATACTCAGCTGAGGTCGGCCTTTTGATCGACGTGAGATTTAATTGGACAGATCCAAACCCTCTGGCGGGTTCGGGGTGAGCGCGGTAAATCGTTATTCCGGAACTGGTTGACGGAAGCTTGCACCAGGCGTGACATCTGCGGCTGGGATGCTGAATGGTGGAGCGTCGAAAATAGACGGACCGTTTGAGACGGGGACGTTTGGCGAAAGGTTTGGATCCATTCCCGGTGAATTTGGCTGAATGAAAATCGGGCCACCTTGAGTTGGGATTGGTGTGTCGCCTCGAGGAATCACCAGTTGCTCCGGGGTTGCTCCCATGGTGGGAGGTTGACCGACGGCGACTCCGCGTGTCGCTTGGTTGCGTAACTCTTCGCCACTTCGAATGAGTGAATCGGTCGGAACAATCGTATCGGGGGACAACGTGACATCGATAACTCGTTCGTCACGCTTTTCAAAAGGCCAAATTGTCTCGGAAACAAACTCGAGCACTGGCCATTGATACCAAGGGGCATCGATTTTTCGGAGAAACTTTTCAGTCCTGTATCCGTCCTTGATAACCTCGAATTGACGCGTACCGTAATAGACAAAGCTTGTTGAAACGGGAGTTGTCCCTATGCTTTGGTGATCGACATAAACCATGGCACCCGGCGGATTGGTACGAACCGTCATACGTCGACGCACGCATCCTGGCAAACAAATCAGCAGTATGCAAATTAAAATCATCCAGGTTCGACTGATCGGTCGAAACGGCATGGTAAAGTCTCACCCAACTAAATGAAGGACAATAGCGAAAATATGGTTTAGTCAAGATTCGGTAGCCAGAGCCAGAGCATTTCTGCCCGAATCTTGATTGAGCAATTGCAAACCAAAGCTAGCCAAGTAACACTAGACCGGTAACACTAGAACTTGGGGGCGGGTTGATGAAATCTGAGCCGATAACGCTAGCCACGGGTTGCGATTTTGCAAGCATTTGCCAGATAGCACCCGAGGCTCTAGCGACTACGGCTCAGGAAGAAGACATTTTCAACATTCCACCTTTGCAGACATTAGAAACCCATTTTGGACCCGACTTCCAACATCCATTCGAAAGCTACTCCAAGCGATGATCCAATGCGGACCACGGTTCGCGTTGGAGCTGTTTCGCACATCGGGATGCGTCGACGGAACAATCAAGATAGTTATGTGAGCTTGGTTGCCGATGGGCGGACTAGTTGGGAGCGATTTGGCCATTTGTTCGTCGTTGCAGATGGCATGGGAGCACACGCTGCGGGTGAACTTGCTAGTCGCCTCGCTGTAGACCTGATTCCACATCATTACAACAAGCAGAATCAAGAACGCTCGATCGACAATCTTCATCGAGCGATGATCGAAGCCAATAACGAGATTTTTCGGCGAGGCCAAGCTAATCTCGAGTTCAGAAACATGGGAACGACAACTAGCGTGTTAGCGATCCTTCCTGAAGGAGCTGTCTGTGCCCACGTTGGTGATAGCCGGATTTACTTTTTGCGTGGAAACCAATTCGAGCAGTGGACGTTCGACCACTCCTTGGTTTGGGAAATGCAGCTTGCTAATGGACAAAGCAACGAGCAGATCGACCTGGGGATGATTCCCAAGAATGTCATCACCCGATCGCTCGGTCCGAACGCCTCGGTGCTGATCGATTTGGAGGGGCCTTTCCCGGTCCGCGTTGGCGACAAATTTTTACTTTGTAGCGACGGTCTTTCGGGCCAATTAACCGACGTTGAAATTGGAGTCCTGACGAAACTTTTGTCACCCACGCTGGCAGCTCAAGCCATGGTGGATTTAGCCAACCTCCGAGGCGGTCCCGACAATATCACAGTCATCATTGTCGAAGTATCGGAATCTAGCATTGCAACTCAAACGAAGGGTTTCACGCCGCGCGAATCCTATACAGATAAATCCAATCCCTTTCCGGTAGGCATTTGGATCGCCGTAGCCATCGCGGTTCTCGCTGCATTCATCTTCTTTACAGTTGGACAAGTCGCGTTAGCAATCTCGGCTATCTCACTGGGACTACTCGCTTTAGCTATTGCTGGGATTCGACATGGGATCCTTCACCAACCAAACAAGCAATTAAAAGATCGCTACGGGCGAGCGCCCTATCGACGCTACACTTGTGACGCCGATGCCACCATGGTCGAACGCCTAGCGGGTACATTTCAGGCGTTGCAAGAAGCGATGACGGAGAAGAATCCTTCAGAGCCCAACGACGAGCTGGGCGAGATGCGTAAGCTGGGCGAGCTGAACACAAGTCAGAAAAAGTTCTCTGAAGCCGTGTGCAACTACTCCGAAGCGATGGTAAAAGCGATGCAGCTATTGCGTGCTGGCAAAAAATAGCTGTTCCGTTGCAGTTGCCAGATCGCTAGACTCCGCGCCATGCTGTGGCCACAACGATTCACCCGCTACATCCTCGTCGATATCGTGCAACTTTTCTTAGTTGCGTTGATTGGGATGACCTCTGTCATCATGCTTGGCCTGATCGTGCAGCAATTAGTAACAGCGGGCGTATCATTCTCCACGCTTTCGCAACTGTTGCCGTACACGACAATCATTTCGCTACAGTTCGCCGTCCCCGCTACGATGCTGTTTGCTGTATGCACCATTTACGGTCGTATCTCTGCGGACAATGAGATCACAGCAGTTAAAAGCATCGGCGTATCGCCTTGGCGTATAATTTACCCAACGTTGGTCTTCGGGTTTTTAATGAGCCCGCTTGCAGTATGGATCAACGATACGGCAGTCTCATGGGGGCTTCCTGGGATTCAACGGGTCGGGCTCCATTCACTGGAAGAAATCGTCTATAAGGCGCTGCGGACCAATCGTTCATATGTGTCCGAACAAGGACTCGCAATTCACGTTCACGGCGTAGAAGGTCGCTGGTTGATCTATCCAACGATTTCAATCTACGGTGGTCCCGGTTCAGAACCGCAACGAATCAGTGCCGAGAAAGCGAGCTTGAGGTTCAATCCGGAAAAGGAAAGCCTCACCTTGGAACTGATCAATTGGAAATCCGATAACGGAGTAAAATGGAAGCTGGACGGCGGCCCCGGATCGATTCAGATTGATCTTCCACTATCAAAGGCCGCACAACGCAGTGTCGGCGAGCGAAGCCCTTCGCTGGTTGCGCTCCGAGACATTGCTGCTTGTCGTGAAGAGATTCAATCCGAAATGGATAATCGTCAAGCCAAGCTTCTCACTCGAAACGCCATCACACTTGTCTCGGGCAAAAACAAACTCATGTACGACCCGGTTGTTGGGGAGTATCGCGGGACCGTTGCCGACCGAGAGCAACGACTAAAACGTCTTAACGCCGAACCCTATCGTCGCTGGGCGCAGGGCTTCAGTTGTTTTTTCTTTGTGTGGATTGGAATACCGCTTGCGATCATTCGAAAAAGTGCCGACTACACTGCGACCTTTGCGATCTGCTTTTTGCCAATCCTTTTGCTTTACTATCCACTATTCATGCTGGGTGTAGAAAAATCTAAAGGAGGTGCATGGCATCCGGCTAGTCCATGGATCGCGAATGCAATGCTATTTTTGCTTGGTACATGGATGATGCGGAGGGTCTATCGTGAATAATATGACTATCCGAAAAAAACTGTTTATTGCCATGTTAGTCCTCGGTGTTGCAGTTATTACTTTGGCTTACAGCGGCGTTCGAGGCGTCTTTGCTTATCGTGATCTTGCGGTCACCGTGAGTCATCGCGCTGCGGAACTTCCAACAACAGCACGACTCACTCAAGCCGTAGACAGTCTGTATTTCAGCTTCCAAACGATTCATCCGAAGCTGAGCCTCATCGGTGCTGCTCGCTTGCTGGAGGACGATACCGACAAGCACGAATTTCAATTTCGCGAACGACTGCTCGAAGTGAGTCAAATTGTTAGCGAATATCAACGTCAGCTCACCTCGGCGTCGCTTGATGACCCGTTTCTTTCTGATCGAACACACGAGCAACAAACCGTCACGGAAATCAACGAGTTGCTGACTAAAATTTCAACACGTCACGCTACCGAGGGAGTCATCGATCCTACGGCCACACTGATGCAGCGTAATGACCTGAAGACGTTGCGTACACTCGTCCAAGAGTTACCAACGTACCTGCAGTCTCGAATGGTAAGCTTTCGCAACGACATGCGTAGCCACTATCGAACTTGGATCATCATCACGCTCGCATCAACAACCTTCGCAACCGGCTTGCTAATCGGACTTCTGGTGTATACAAAACTCGTTGTCATTCGCCCATTCAAGGAACTTCTCCAAGGCGCACGACAAGTAGCAGCCGGCGACTTCCACCATCGCATTGATATGGACAGTGGCGATGAACTCGCCGAATTGGCTGCCGCGATCAACATGGCAACGACCGAGTTTCTGAAGATTCAATACGATCTGAATGATCAAGTTCGCGAGAGAAGTCGCGAAGTAATTCGCAACGAGCAGCTCGCAAGCGTCGGATTCTTAGCCGCCGGTGTCGCTCACGAGATCAACAATCCGCTCGCTTCCATCGCATGGAGCGCAGAAGCTCTTGAATCGCGATTACACCGCATACTTCATCCGCTGCTAAGCCCTGCTGACCGCGACCCCGAAGCAATCCACGACGAGAATGCTTCGGCAACGCTAGAGCCAATCTCGACCGCTGATCTTGATACACTTCGCACCTACCTTAGGCGTATCCAAGACGAAGCTTTTCGGTGCAAGGGAATCACGGAAAGCCTCTTAGATTTCTCGAGATTGGGACAAGCAGAAAAGAAACAGCAGATCGAGATGAACTCGATCATCGAAGACGTAATCGGCATGGTTCGACATCTCGGCCAGTATCGCTCACGAAACATAAAATTCGACTCAAAAGCCGACATCGAAGCGTGTGCAAGCCCCCAAGAAATGAAGCAAGTTGTACTCAACCTCGTCACGAATGGCTTGGATGCTCTCGGCCCCGATCAGATCGACGGGTACGTAGCAATTCGACTCGAAAGCGACAGTCAATTCTGCAAACTGTTTATCGAAGATAATGGTTGCGGCATGACTCCAGAGGTGCAAGAACATCTTTTCGAACCCTTCTTTACACGACGTCGTGACGGACGCGGCACCGGACTCGGGTTGCCGATATGTAGCAGAATCATTGCCGATCACGGCGGAAGAATCATCGTGTCGAGCCCTGGAGTAAACCTCGGTGCGCGATTCGAAGTCCATATCCCTCGTCTACCCTCGATTCAAACAAACAATCATGTCTATCACAAAAAAGCAGCTTAACCCACTCAAGATTCTGTTTGCAGACGATGAGCCTTCGCTTCAAGAATTGATGCGAATGGAGCTTCCGCAAATGGGGCACACGGTAACGGTTTGTCCAGATGGTTACACGGCGGTTGCCGCTCTTGAGAAAGAACAATTCGATTGCATTCTGGTCGACCTGGATATGCCTGGCATGAACGGTATCCAGGTAATCGAACGAGCTCACACGCTCGCACCAGAAACCGAAGCGATCGTCCTGACAGGAAAACAAACGCTCGAGTCGGCCATCGAAGCCCTTCGGTTCGGCGTCGTAGATTACCTATCAAAGC
>JANODQ010000189.1:0-3828 GCA_031412775.1 Pirellulaceae bacterium
GGGAGAAGTCAATTCGGCCATTCTCGATCGAAGTGTGAGCAGACAGGACAGTGTGTCTGGCGAGTCCTTCCGAACCATTCAACCGTCGGAAGCTGTGGATGAGTTACTGGGACAGATCGAACTTTTTGCAAATCAAATCGCCAGTATCCGTAGTGAGATCGTCAGTCGTGATATTCCCGAGATTCTCAATGATTTACAACGACTTGAGACATCTATACCGCAACGCAAAGAACAACTTGATAAGCTCCGCGCGATCCACGACAACGAACGCGACTTAATTTGTACATTGCTTCCAACAAATGGAATCGATGATGAATTCTTTTCAACGGCCGCGTTAGAGCAACTACCAACCGATCTCAAACTCGAATTGGATAAGCTTCGGCAAAGAATTGATGGATATGGAGCGAGAATCGAGAAGTTGAAGTTGGACATTCAAATTCTCAGGGAACGTCCGGAGCCGATTTCACCGAATGCACCAGGCGTTGCTGCCGCCGATCCATTACCAGCGCCGGCAATTGAAACAAAGCAAGAAGGTGTTTTACAGGCAGATCGTGATCGATTCGGAGAGGTTCGCGATAAGGCGATTCTTCAATCACAAAACGCATTAGCAGATCTTGCCGACGACGTGCTGGCACTACAAGTTCTTCAAGCGCGCGCGCGAACCGAGAGTGTCTTACTGCCCGAAGTAGACATATCTCCTCGTGACGCCGTCGAGATTGCTCGTCGAAACCGTTTGGACTGGATGAATGCAAGAAGCTCTCTAGTCGACGCTTGGCGATCTATCGAAGTTGTTGCGGATGCTTTGGAAAGTTATCTGGACCTCGCACTAAGTGGTGACATCCAGAACGGTGGCAGTGGCCCATTGTCCCTGCAAGGAAAAACAGGACGACTCCGCGCTGGTTTGCAATGGGATTCACCATTGACGCGTCTCACCGAGCGAAACAACTACCGGCAATCTCTGATCGAGTTTCAGCAATCGAGACGAAATTTCTACGCCTTCGAAGATACAGTCTGGCAAACCTTGCGAGCCGAGCTACGCAATATTCGCTTTAACCAATTCAACTTCGAACTGCAACGCTACGCGGTACGGGTTGCTGCTCAGCAAATCATCCTGAATGAAGACCTTCGTCAAGTACGTGAAGCGCTTTCTCAAGGCTCCGGTCCAACCGCCGCTCGGGATTCGGTCTCCGCATTAAGTGACTTGCTTCAAGCACAAAACACGTTCTTAAACGTATGGGTCTTCTACGAGAGTCAACGCCGAAACCTTGACCAAGACTTAGGAACAATTCAAGTCGATTCGGATGGCCTCTGGATTGATCCAGGTAAGATCACCGCCGAACGATTCCTCGGTAACGTCAATGAAACCATTATCGAAGAAGAAGTGATCGGTAACGAGGTGATCATTCCGCGTGAGAACAACGAGCTTTAATAATACGTGCGATCCGAATCTGTAGGGAAAACCCGAATACGATTGCCTATTGACACCTACGCCGATGGCGCTAGCCACGGGTATTGACTTCGCCACAATTAGTCAGATAGCACCCGAGGCTAGCGGCTACCGCTCAGGAAAAATACCCTTTTCATCAGCCCAGTCTTACGGTGTCGTAAGCCAATCCAGCGTGAAGCGTGCGCAGGTGATGCTTGTATTCGCTTCGTAAAGGCACAGCACCGATCCGTCAGGAAGCACAGCGAGATCAGAGTATGCGCTAAGCCCGGTATCGAGGGTCTTATTGATCGGCCATGTCTTTCCGTCATCTCTACTAAGTTTAATCGCAAGATTTTTTCGCTTGCCTTTACCTGCGGGCTTCTCTTTTCCGTTCTTATCTATGTCAACACTGTGCGGGTTCGAGAAAATCAAGGTCCCAGGTTGTGACGGATGCGAAACAATACTTGCCATGCAAATCGGTTCCCAAAGCTGATCGTGAAACTCCGGTTGAGTCCACTGAGTCGCTCCATCTGCGCTGCGGGAAATCAGCTTGCGGTTGGCATTGGATTCGCTTCGAGCCACAAGCATCACGCGACCATCAGACAGCTCGGCAATCATGGTTTCGTTTGGTTTACCAAATTCACCTTCGTTTGGAAAAGCGATATCACCAGCTAACCAATTTTCGCCGTGATTGTCGCTATAGATCGTGCCGGCAGCCGATGGTTCGTGATCGCCAGTCTTTCCGTATGCGAGCCAAATAGGAACAACGAGTCTTCCACTTTTGATTTGAATACCGTGGCCAGGACCGGTCGCAATCACCTTCCAGTCATACTGCTTTCGAAATGCTTCAAAGGCTGATGTTATCTCGACCGGTAGACTCCAGGTGAGTCCGTCATCCAAGCTCCGCATTGAGAAGCAACGCGCATAGTTAACACAGTAGAGGAACTCGATGGTATTCGTTGTCCGATCGACGATTGCAACTGGATTATTGACCGTCTGGTCACGCTCGCCACCGCTCTTTTTGTGTGGGTTCCCCTCGATGCGATTGCCGTGATGAGCAATTATCTGCGAGGGCTGCCAAGTCTTTCCACCATCTATCGACCGCCGAAGGTGAATCTCAATCTCGCCCCAGTCACCTCCGCTATCTTTTCGGGCCTCACAATAGGCTAGAACGGTCCCCTTCTGAGTGACCACCATTCCCGGGATTCGATAGCGCGTGATCCCATTCATTCCAGGGGGAAACACTTCGCTTGATTCTGGTCGCAATTCCGCTGCAAATGATGAAGTGGTAATCAGAGCGAGTGAAAATATAAAAAACAGTTTTGATTTCATAAGGTTTGCTTTTAGCTGCATTGCTTTATTTTTGGTTGCTTCTTAGAGACCACTTATTTGGAGACCTTTTACCCGGACGAATCTCACCGCTTGGGATGATAAAGTGATGATGCCGTTGAACTGAAGTCGGTGTGACATGCCCGAGGGGAATTAATTCTTTGGGTTCCCATAAGTTGTCGATAGCATCACAAGTCAGACCAGACTTCGGAATGCCAGGATGGTTTTTAAAAGGTTGAAAGTTTACATCCTTACCGTCGCCACCGCTGATGATGAGCAACGTTGCTTCGCCTACCCATGCTGAAGATCTCCGATACTTTGCTTATTGGTTTTGATTGTGCTACTCTGAACGGACGCGAAGTACAAATCCATGAATATCGCCCGTGGATTCATGTTTGAGCTGATGAATGGGGTTGGGGATGAGCATTTATCATAATTGTTGGTTGAAGGTAGTTGCATAATGTATGGAAAATGTTTGTTCGGCAGTTTGTTAAGTCTCTTGCTTGCCACAATTTCTTATTCTGCCGAAGCAAAGCGTGTTTTAATTTTTGTTGGGCCAAGTACCCATCCACCGGGAACGCACGAAGTGGCCGCAGGTGGGCGGTTGATACAGTACTGTTTGCAAAATATGGCTAACGTCCCGGATGTTTCTGCGGAGGTCGTTTCTGAGTGGCCACAAGAAACATCGAAGCTGAATTCGTACAGCACGATTGTCTTTATTGGAGACACTTTTCCCCCGCAACGTCTACCGGAAAGGGAGACCATATTGGCTCAGATCGATACGATGATGGCTCGTGGTTGCGGCATTGTTTGTGTTCATTATGCGAATGGATTGTGGGGCAAGGATGTAACTGAATCAGGTTCGCATCCGTTGCTAGGTTGGCTTGGAGGCTATTTCGCAAACAAGACTTGCCCGCATCATCAAGGTCTCGCTGAAGTCTTCGCCGCCGCCACGATTACTCCTACTGTGTCCGATCATCCAATTCTGCGTGGCTGGAAAGAGTTCACCGTCAACGACGAGCCGTATATCAACAATTATTTTGGTGGCGAAGGCAATCAAATGGCCACCAATG
>JANODQ010000190.1:0-2895 GCA_031412775.1 Pirellulaceae bacterium
CTTCGTAAGTTTCTATTCCACAGCATTAGTGGTGTTTACAATCTTCGCTGTCACGATAATAGGCGCGATAATCTCAGCGGCGGTATCTCTTAATTTTATTTACTTTTTTGGGGTAATAGGCATGATGATACCTGTTGCATCATCTTGGCTCATAGCTGGTGCAGTGATAGGAAATTTGATTCGTTACTTCATTAACAAACGCAGCGGAAAGAATGTGAAGATGCCTGCGATTGATAACGAGCAGTAGTTGGATACAGTATCTTCCGGCATTACTTTCGTACAGCTGTCGAAAGAATCTTAAATCTCAACTGCAACCATTGAATTTTAAGGATTAGTTGGCTGTGTCTGCTTTTGGCCGATCACCGCCGTGACCTAGAGGGGCTAGAGATAGAGCGGCCACTTCGCGTTCTCTCGTAAAGGTCGCTGCTGAAACAGTCTTGGATAAGGTCATGATTGTTTAGGGTTGGGTATGGAAAAAGCCTCACCCCCCCAGCCTGTTTGCACTGCAGTGAACTCTATGTGTCCGGCTTCGTTTGGCAAATACACGTCGAAGACAACAGTCCACAAATCATTGATTTTTAATGATTTTTGAACTACATGAATACCGTCGACAGCATTTAGTTTCTCCACCAACGAATCTGCTGCCACTTTTCCATTCTCATTGAGAATCTTTTTCGATAAATCGTTATTCATGCTCATCCTCTGAAGAAGCGCAGGGCCAGGTCTGCTTTTGGCCGATGACTGTCATGGTAGCTTCGCCAGTGAAGGGCTCATCGCAAACGGTTCAGAACTCCAGCACAAACCATGCGCCGCATTGCGATACATCCTACGCATTCCCCTTTTGCGGCCTAAACATCCGCATTTACTTGATTTCAGAATGAGTCATTTCTCCAATTTTCTTTGCGAGAACATCGATCCCGAGCCAAGCATTACGGTAGTAGTCTTCGACTGAGTAATTATTCCCCTGGTAAAAAATGACGGCTTTGATCTCGTCTTTGCCAGCGAATGCGCCGGCTAGGAAACGTGCGTCGTCAGTGCGTGCGCTGTACTCTTTGATGACAAGGCTGGCTTCTTTAGTTGCTGAGACCTTGTGTCCTGCTTTTGTTGCTGCTTCGTTGTAGCCTTGAACAATAAGGCTTGGGACTGTCGATTTCACTTTGCAGTTACCGCAATCAACAGCGACCTTCAGTGACGGGACTTCGATCACCGCGGTCGTTGTCGTAGCGGCCCCGCTCTGACTCGTTACACCAGTTGTCGTGGTGGCACAGCCCGCAAGCATTACTGCGGCGGAAGCGATGAATAGGCCGATATAGTTCTTATTGCTCAAGAGAAGCTCCTTCTGGAGGTGGTTGGAAATGGTTTGGGGTGTCTATCGATTGAATTTACCTGATTGCGAGGCTTTTTTGCTTTCTCAAAAGCACTCATATTTCACTTGAGTCTAGTCGCCACGAGTCCGAAGTGCGCATAGAAGTAAAGCACCGCCCCCGGTGGTTCTTTCCGTAGCGATTCTGACGAAGAGGAATGTCCGCTTGTGGCCGATTGGGGAAGTTGTTAAGTATCAGCGCCGAGAAAAACCTAGAGGTGGACGAGCGGCGGATCACAAATTGTTAGGACTAGAGCTGTCACTAGGATAAGCGAGTAATCTGCACACGCAGTCAAGTGCTTCAAGGAGGATCACGTCGGTATCGGGGTAGTAGGCAATGGTGCCTTTCTGTTGGTACGGATACCTCCACTTTTCGAACGCCTCACTTTTCTCACGCAGCATGTTTACTACTGGATACGCCCGGGTGCCCCGCCGATCTGCAACCACGGCATATTCGGCCTGAATCTTGTGTTGTATCTCAGCAGGGAGCTTGACGAACAGCTTTTCAAGTTTGTGCCCATGAAGATTGCGAGCGACTGAAAAGCCAATTGCCTTTAGGTAGAGCTCGATTGCAAACGCCGAGTTGACGACGCTGGGTGCGACCAAGTTCCGTCCGTCTGGCGAAACGAGCGGTTGTTCTCTGATCAGCTTGGCAGCTTCTGCAAAGCTTTTGGCTTGGTCGCACGCTCTCTGTGGGAGCGTCTTGCGCAGCGTAGGAGGGAGGCCGTGAGCAGCTCGAAGAGCTTCCATCGCGGCAATGTTCTTTTGCCGATCTCGGGAGTCTTCTATCTCACCAAGATACTTGCCCTCTGCCCAGACTTTGCCCATGTCATTTTCACCCTATGTCCTGAACGCGCAAACGCATGAGTTCCGAATAGTTGGAAATCCGCTAAGCGTGCGATCACGGCTGGTGTCGTTCTCAGGCACCGTGGTCTACCAGTTAGGCCGGCCAGTCTCCTCAAAACCATGTTGCGATCTATCCCCGGCGATGGCTTTTCAGCCGGTACCTGATGCGCACGACCCCACTTGGATCCACTTTTGTCCGGATAGCAAAGTCTAGCCATCGTCATCGCAGGTCGCTACCCATCAAGAGGGTAGACCCAAGGGTGACAGCGTGTTGGGGGACCGGTATTGGTGGTGATGCTGTCGTACGGACGTAAGCGATCGAAAGGCTGGTGTAGGACGCGGCGGCCTTTCGAGACGACGCGCCCGAACGACTCCGTTCAGTCTGAAGCTGCCCTCCCACGTGTGCACTTCTGCGTAACAGATGCTCGCTTATCGCGCAGGGCGAACTTCAGGGCTAGCCTTGAACCCGTGCCAAAGCCTCGCGCTTGCCGATCTTGCGCACGGCCATGATCTTCTCAAGTTGAGTCGCTCTGGGCGTGACCTTACCGCTCTCCCACTTGTAGATTGAGAGGGAGGAGGCACCCACCAGTTTGCCCATCTGAGCTTGAGTGAAACCCAACTGCTGGCGCAGTGCCAGGAACTCGGCCGCTCCGAAGATGACTTTGCGTCCGGGCTTGACGCGTATG
>JANODQ010000191.1:0-1655 GCA_031412775.1 Pirellulaceae bacterium
GATAAACTCGGAAAACGTGAAGAATCATCATCAGCACCATCATGCTGGCTGACCAGCGGTGAATGGAGCGGATTAGCCAACCAAAGTTGACATCATTCATGATGTATTCAACGGATTGGAAGGCTTCTGCGACCGTAGGTCGATAGTAAAAGGTCATGGCAAAGCCAGTGGCAAACTGAATCACAAAGCAAACGAGTGTGATTCCACCTAGACAATAAAAAATATTGACGTGGGGAGGAACGTATTTGCTGCTGATATCTTCGGAGAGTGCCTCAATTTCGAGGCGCTCGTTAAACCACTGGTATACCTTTGAATTGGTTACCTGCTTAGTGAACATGAAGCAAGAATTCCTAACAATGTATTGCTGTCCATACAAGAATGTAACACAGACACCAAGCGGTTTTTACCTGAAACGGGATTTGGCTTAATAGAAAAAGATAGTCGTGCCAGTTTTTAATCTGAACCGCTAATCTGAACAGCCGTTTTATGCTGGAGGGGTGAATACATTTCTGTAAATTTACTGGCTTAACAATTGAAATACTCAGTTTTAGTTGCTTGATCGCCAGAAAATTCTTAAGCTAAGACAAAGTTTTGTTTATGAATCGCTACACTGGTCAATCTCTACTAAAACTTTGAGAGTAAAAAAGTTTTGATCAATTTTTTTGAATTAGCTTTTATGAACCGAAGGGTATTTTGGGTAAAGCAGCTATTTTTGCTGTTGTTAGTCGTCACCATCACGTTTGGAGGCTTGGCATCTCCCGCGATCGCGCTGACTGAAGAGCAGCGTTTCGTGTCAGAAGCGTGGCGAGTGGTGGATCGGGCTTATGTCGATGACACCTTCAATCATCAGAATTGGTGGCTCGTGCGGCAAAAAGCACTGAAGCAGGCGCTACCCGATCATGAATCTGCCTATGCATCAATTCAGACCATGTTGGCAGGTCTGGATGATCCGTTTACTAGATTGTTGAAACCCGATCAATATCGCAGTTTGCAAACGAATACCTCTGGCGAATTGACGGGTGTGGGGCTGCAAATCTCGCTGGATTCAGAGACGAAGGTATTGAAAGTGATTGCCCCGATCGCGGCTTCCCCAGCCGATCGCGCAGGCGTGCTACCCGCCGATTCCATCTTGAAAATTGATGGAGTTCCAACAGCGGGTTTAAGCTTAGATGAAGCGGCAGAACGAATGCGAGGGGCGACGGGTAGCCGCGTGGTGCTAACTATTCAGCGAACGGGCAGTCAGCCGATGAATGTAGCAATTGTGCGCGATCGCATTGCCTTAAACCCAGTCTCGTTTGAGTTGCGAATGGCTGATAGCCAGTCGGCAGAGCGTCCCAAAACGAAAATTGGCTATGTTCGACTTGCCCAATTTAACGCCAAGGCAGCCGCAGAAGTGAGTCGAGCGATTAATCAACTCGAAAAACAGGGAGCCGACGCTTACGTGTTGGATCTCCGCAGCAACCCTGGTGGACTGTTGCTGTCCGGGATTGAAATCGCCCGACTGTGGATCGATGAAGGGACAATTGTGTATACCGTCAATCGTCAAGGCATCGAAGGCAGTTTTGAAGCTACAGGGCAAGCGTTAACCAAAGATCCGCTAGTCGTGTTGGTGAATCAAGGAACGGCAAGCGCCAGTGAAATTTTGGCGGGTGCCC
>JANODQ010000192.1:0-3829 GCA_031412775.1 Pirellulaceae bacterium
TGCTTGGGCACCAAACGCTACACGAATAGGATCGGATCGATCATAGGTAGGATCACGAAACCATACCCATGAACCGCAATGACTAAAGCGGGGTGGTGTTCGCGGAACGAGATCTCCATTGTTGATGAAACGTTGGTAGCGACCGCTTAGCATCTTTTGGAAGGCTAACGCAGCCTTCGCGTCAAAGGCCATTGGTTGTCCAAAAGTTACGAGACCAGTAATCGTTTTTTGGTGATTAGATTCGAGGTCTTCTGCACATAGAAGTGCTAACGCTCCGCCCAGGCTATGACCGGTAACCCAGAGACTGTTGGAGCGATGCGAGTCAACGGATTTGAGAACGCGACTTTTGATTGTTCCGTACAGTGTTTCGAAACCGCGATGAACAAAGCCGAGTGGGTGCGGGATCTTCTTTGTATCAAAATTGTGATACCAATCAGATTTGTCATCAGACCCGCGAAAAGATACCACAGTTACTTTTAAGTCAACATCATGAAGAACCCATGCGACAGAGTTTTTAACGCGAATCTCTTCTGCGAACTCGAAACCCATATCCCGAAATTCGGTTCTAGCAGCCTCACCGTCCACGTAGACCTGAGTCGCGATTCGAGCCAACCTCTCGGCTGTGTCCCATTGCACGTCGGTCGATTCTGAGCTCCAGGAACCGGTAAGTTCATCTAATTCCATTTTGGGTGGCTTGAGATCATCTATCGGTATAGGCCATTTGTCGTCGGGACGTTGAGGTTGCACCATCGGTTTACAACCCACCCAGAATAAAGCGGCGACGATTCCAGCCAGAGAAAGGAACAACGGAACACTAAGCTTGCGGTGAACGCTCATTTTTCAACTCCATGTCGATCGGGAATCCTTAAGGACGTTTCACTCACGCCCATCTGCTAGCTATTTTTAT
Organism: Pirellulaceae bacterium; assembly: GCA_031412775.1. Lineage (GTDB taxonomy): Bacteria > Planctomycetota > Planctomycetia > Pirellulales > Pirellulaceae > JAIYDQ01. The sequence continues at coordinate 908 of JANODQ010000192.1, forward strand.
CACAAGCGAAACATTTCTGCAAGTTTCTTGCACGGAATGTTCGATTGACGTATAGTTCAAATGCGGAAAGATTGATAAAAAGCTTCCTGGACATTTAGTTTTCTATAAAACCAATTTACATATGCCAAACATCACTCAAGAGATTCTCGCTGAGAGAGTCCGAATTGCTCGTCTTGCTGCAGATTTAACGCAAGATGAGCTGGCCCAGGCCTTGGGGTTACCTCGAACGGCTATCGTTCAGCTTGAAAGTGGGAATCGGGCAATCAGTACGCTTGAGCTAGCACGCATTGCAGAGCAATGTGCCCGATCGATTTCCAGCTTCTTTGAAGAGGAAACGGAAGAAAGTGATGCTCTTGTAACCATCCTCCGAGCAACGGACGAGTTAGAAAACAAGGATGAATGGAAAGCAGAATTAGCGAAATACGTCACCATTTTTCGTGAAGGGGTGTCGCTTCAAAAGTATCTTGATGCTCCGTTAAGCTCGGGACCTCCCGAGTACAAACAACCATCTCCCTCTCGCGTCATGGAAGCAGTGGACCAGGGTTCGAAAGTCGCACAGCAAGAAAGGCTTCGACTAAATCTAGGGATGAATCCGATTCCGGACATGGCAGATTTGATTAATAGTCAAGGTATCTGGGCGTCGGGAGCAAAACTGCTTGATGCTGTCTCAGGGCTCTTCATGCGTCACTCGTCGATTGGGCTGGGAATCTTGGTTAACTTCACTCACCCTCGAGCGAGAAAGAGATTCTCATACGCTCACGAATATGCACATGCGTTGATGGATCGAAGTCTGCGAGCTTCAGTATCAGTGACTGCGAAACGAAGCGACTTGCACGAAGTTCGAGCTAATGCTTTTGCTGCTGATTTCTTGATGCCATCCGGTGGCGTAAACGCTTTCTTGGAGTCACGAGGCAAAAGTGGCCCGAATGTTGAAAGCCAAACTGTCTATGACGCTGGGATTGATGAAGGAACCGATTCAAATGTTCGGGGACAGCGGAGAGCTCTTGCTAGAGCAAAAATGGTTACCTTCGAAGACTTGGTTGCATTAGCGAGGCATTTCGGTGTCAGCTACATTGCGGCGGCTTACCGACTGAAAAGCCTATCGATTGTAAATGAATTGGAATTCGAAAACCTCAAATCGAAGGAGTCTATCGCTGAGGAACTCACCAAAATACTTGATGGCTTCGGCAATGAAGGACCTGAAAAAAATAGCAAACCAGATCGAGAGATTGTGAGCCAAGTTCTTCATTTGGCGATGGAAGCTTTTCGTCGTGAAAAGATATCCGAAGGCAAGCTACGAGATATTGCGAAGTTACTCGATTTCCCTGGTCGCACTTTGATTCACATGGCCAAATCAATCTGATGGATACATCTCCCAGGGGCAGGTCTGAATATAATCCAAAGACACTTGTGATCATCACCGACACGAGTGTCCTGATTAACTTTTTAGTCGCGGATTTAGTGCCCAAGCTAGTTCAATTGTCAGGGTACGAATTCTGGATAACGAACCATGTCGTAAGTGAGATCACCGATCACTACGATACTCAGCTTGATCGACTGACAAATGCGATTACAAATGAGCAGCTTCGTGAAATTTCGGTATCGGCTTTACCTGAGGTCGAGCAATTTGCCAGACTTACAAAACTTGGGCTCGGAGTTGGAGAGTGCTCGGCGATATCTGTCGCCATCTTGAGAGGCCATTACATTGCTATTGATGACAAGACGGCCATCAAGCGACTTCGAGAAATCACTTCTGCGGTCGATGTATTCACTACAGCGGATCTCATGGTCTTGCTGATCCAGCAGGGGGTTATCACGATTCCCGAAGCGGACCAGATCAAATATGAATGGGAACAGCAGTATCGCTTCAAACTACCATTCAAAAGTTTTAATGAGAAGGTTTGATAGCTTCGGTGAAGGCCGTCGAAAAGCATTCCCTGAGTCTGTGAAGCAGTGTTCGTTCCAAAGTCTGACTAAAAAAACTTCTGAATTTTGAAGTTCTGGCCGGCCCCATGTGTGACAGAGTGAGTGCCCATAATTCTGGACCCAACTTAGGCTAGTGCACGAGAAGCTTTATGTCCGACGGTTTTCTCCGTGGATCGATACAACCGCCGCCAAAGAACCTGCACTAAAACAAGGATAGTTTTTTGATGAATAACAATAGCTCGAAAGAATTAAAAATCGGCAGTAATGTGTATCCCGCATACGGAAGCGACTGGCATATGCTTCGATGTCTCGGTTGGCACCGAAAACGTTTCACCGATCATGTCTCAAAGTCAATCGGGGCTTCATCGATCAACTGGCTTGATTTTCCACTAGACGGACAAGGTGTTTATCCTCCGGGCAAGCCGATTCGAGAAGGTCCATGGGAGAAAATCAACTTCGCGAGTAAAGAGCTTCAGGAAAAATACAATGAATTCTGGCCAGGTCCTAGCTGGCATCAAATTTTGGATGCAGTCGGGTATAGCAAGGGGGCTTCAAGGGAAGAACTGGTCATTGTTGATGCTTACGCACATCCAAGAGAGATCAGCTTCGCTGGTTCGTCAGTCCGTGAAGATAGTGAAAAGGGAAAAACGATTCGCGAAGCATTTCAAGAGACACTGCGAGCGTGTGGTTTCGACGAGGCGGAAGCTACGATCCAAGCCGAAAAGTGGCTGGGCGGCTGCGATGTTTACGCTCATCGACTCGCAATGCTTCACTTTTTTCTTAAGCAGAACATTCCAGCACGACTTGTCTTTCTTTACTTCTGTGGTGATCGGCAACCAAACAGAAAAAATTGTCCGCAATCAGCAGCGGAATGGGGTGACACAATCGTTCGAGTAAAGCAGTATCTTGGTCTAAATGGAACGAGTGTACTCGAGTCACGAGTTCACGATGTGTTTGTCGACGTCAAGGAGATCTTTGCCGGAAAAGCCAATAAGT
>JANODQ010000193.1:0-5339 GCA_031412775.1 Pirellulaceae bacterium
AACCAGTTGCGCCCAGCAACAATATCCAAACTTCCATTCCCGTCGATGTCGCCAACAGCAACACCCTCATTGGCATCGAGTGCAAGTGGTTTGACATCCCAACCGATCTTCGCCGGTGCGACTGCGGTGGTTACCTTGCTAGTCTCATCACCGAAGGTTGTCGATCCCATAAGTGTCGCAAGGTTAATGATTGCAGCCGTCGCAACGCGAAAGATTTTGTTCATTGAATTCAGCATGGCTTAATACCGATCTCGATTTAGGAAAACAGTGGAGAGAATAGGGCGGAGAGAATAGGACGGGGAGAGAACAGTAGATAGAAACAAATGGCGGGGCAGGAAACTTGGGCGGGAGGATCTTGTGAAAGATCCGGGACTAAAGCTGCATTACTACGAGTCAAAATTGTATCTCCGCGGACTCATAGTATAGCTTTCCCGGGACACGTCGTACCACCGGATAGAAGCCAGATGAGGGATTTTCAGGCACTTATTGTTCATCGCGTGAATTTTGCGTTATCAGTAGCTTCGACGATTCGAAACGCAGTTGACATTTTTCAGCCAATTAGAGTTCTAACAAGCATGAAAACAAATCTAAACAGCGAGAAGTTCCGGATGCAAGTCACATCACTCTGCAACCTTTGCGGCTCGGCGTTTTATAATCCAGAAGGCCTCCAAGAAATTAAATCTAATGAGAGGAACGGGGGGAACTGAAACACGGAGGCACGGAGGGCACAGAGCAAGTTACAGGGAGGAGCAAAGCAATTGCTGCGCAACTGATTTCTAAAATGAGCCAGTTAAAGCTGCGAAGAGTCTAAGCTTTAATTGCTTTTGGTTAGTGACCAAGGTTTTATCACGTGTTAGCGATCTTCGCCAGTTATATGTAATGCACGCCGGACTTCAAGAAACTGCAGTTGCTTGGTGTTAGGTGGACAGTGCCGAACAACCACGAATTCGGCTGCATCCGTGGGATCTTTTTTAGGCAAAGGGGTAACGCTGAGGGTGGAAAGACCTTTCGCGTTGGTCGGAGATAACATGCGAAAGCTTTCACCAATTGATTCAATGGACTCACCCGGTCGAACTTGGAGAATGGTCGCTTTCTGCCAACGACGTTGCTGTGCGAGGGTCGTCAGAATAAGTCGCTTCGGGCTATCGATAACTGCGACCAAGTCGAATTGATCCATAATGCGTTTTGCGATCTGCGGCCAAGTGCGATTCTTAAAAATGGACAGACTGCTTGTAGCAGATGAGAATCCATGTGATTGCAGCGATGGCCAATCAAAGAGCAATTCAAGCTCGCATTCACGAGCAGCCGACTCCAGGAGAGACGGGCTACTGGTGACTTCGGCGAATACCGAACGCCCTGTCTTTTTAAGTCGCTGATACGCCTCGTTGTACGCTTTGACAGGCTGTGTCCAAGCAAGGCGGTGCTCGTTGCCCTCAGACAAATCCGATGGGCTCATAAAGAAGCCACTTTTTGCAGGCAAACTGTAGATTTCACGAGCTTGATCCAGGAAGACAGCCATCTCAGAACGTTGCGTAAGCGACGCTTGATCGCTCCACTTTATAGATTTTCCATCCAGAACCCACGATTCGTCTTTGGGCGGAAAAATTACTGTTAAAAGTCGATTCCACTGCGTGATTCGTTCTTTGGATTGGCCCTCGTCAGACGATAACATATCATTCAGAGACCAATCGCTTGGTAACTGTTCTGAAATCTGATTCGGTAATGGAAGCAATTGCATCTGTTCTATTTGAACCACTTCGTCTGGATCAGGTGGAGCTTTATCCACGTCGTTATCAAAGACTTCTTTCGGTGCAACAACGTGTTTTACAAAAGGAACCTGCTTCGAAAGGTTTGTCAGTTCCGCTTCGACCGTTGAATTGGTTGCATCTATGTCTACCTTCTGCGTGGCATCGACCGATGAGAAGTGAAGCAACTGAATGTCCCACCCGAATCCTGAATTGGAAAGTTGGCCCAGGAGCAAAAGGACCTGAGAGAGCGGCTTTTGATCTACTCGCATCTTCAAAATGGGAGTCGTTTTTAAAATATAACAGGGTTCGGGAACGATTGCCGCGGGGTGCGTAAGGAGCCCAATGTCAACGACTCCTCCACCACCGGTAAACTCGGGCGTGGTAGGTTCGAGCGCGGCGGCGTCGGATGTAAAACCTGTTGAACCCAATTCAAAAACGGGGGCGAATTGAGCTAAACCTGCTGGCGGAATCATATTCACTTCTTCAGCGAGTGCTTTGGCGGGTTCGACTGCTGCCGTACGATTAGGGGCTGACATCCCCAGTTTTAGATTTGGTGCGACGGTGTCTGGAAATGAAGGCTCGGTAGCGGTAGGCGTTGGTGAAATACCCGCGTTGGACTCCGGTGCAACGGTTGGTTTCGTGTTTGGGTCGTTTGCGAGACCGTTCATGATCGGTGCTTTCGCAACGGCGTTTGCAAGCTTGCGATCGTCGAGCTTTCCGTCATTTTCCTGAGGCACTGCAACTTTATTAGCAGCCTCATTAGCCAACTCATTAGGAGCGTCTTCACCCGATTTAGGTATCGCCACGGCAACGGGAACTGGATTCAACGGGTTATCTGGTTTGGTAGAAGTAAAGCTGCTCAGAAACATCATGAACAAGACAATCGCTGCGATACTTGCTGTCAAAGCCGTTGTGCCTACCAGAAGAATCACTCGTGTCCGGGCTGTCGATGGGCTGACCCAATCCGAGGTTGGCTGCAACGGACGCGATGTTGTGTGTCCATCATCGATCACATTTCCCAAGGAGACTGTTGCAGGATGACCGAGCGGGTGTGCACTGAAGTCAAGCGTAGGGTCGCCATACGGTAGGTCTTCTAGGACAGGTGCGCTAAGAAGTTCGTCGGGCAGATCCTCCCAATCTAGAAATCCAACGCCTTCGTGCGGCTGTGATGATTCGTTGGGCTGCAACAGCGGGATCGAATCGTTACCAGATGCCTTATCAGATGCCTTATGGGGCGGACTATCTATAGACTTATTTGATTCGTTGCGTTGAAGCGTGATTGCTTCTTGGACTTTGGTTACTGCGGTCGAGTCGAAGCTGGGGGGCAGGATTGGGTTGTTGCCACTGGCCCAGGCAGATGGAGAAGGCTCTGCGGATGTTAATGGGACTTGAACGACACTCTGACAGCGCGGGCATGCGACCGATTTGCCAAGCAACTCGGGAGTCCGAATTACAAGCTTTCCCTGGCATTGTTGGCATCGAATTCGAACTGGTTCCACCGATGATTATCCAAGGAGAGAAAAAGGAGTTGCTAGAGGCTAGAGGCTAGTGTGGAGTTAGGTAGTTGCGAATAGCTGATAGCTGATAACTGATAACTGCCAACTTCCAACTGCCAACTTCCCCCAATTTTAGCAGATTGCGTTGGAAAGGCTTTGGTTTTGCTCGAATTCTGTCAGGCTTTGCATGGTGACGCGTGCGATTTCATGCATAGCTTGTTCGGTGAAGAACGCTTGATGCGATGTAATCAGCACATTCGGAAAAGTCAGCAGTCGCGAAAAGACATCGTCGTTCACGATGACTTGCGAGAGATCTTCAAAAAACAGAGCACCTTCTTCCTCGTAAACGTCCAGTGCCAAAGATCCAATCTGTTTTGTTTTGAGCCCGTTGATGACCGCCGAAGTATCGACCAAGCCGCCGCGACTGGTGTTTACCAGCATGACACCCGGTTTCATTTTTTGAATCGAATCGTGATTAATTAAGTAGCGAGTCGATTCATTCAACGGGCAATGCAAGGTGACAATGTCGCTCTCACAAAATAGTTGATCCAAATCGCAATAACTGCCCAAAGCCAAGCAATTATCAGACTGCCGAACGTCATACATCAACACCTTACACCCAAAACCATGAAGGATTCGAACGACGTTTTGCCCGATAGTACCGGTACCAATGACACCGACTGTTCGACCGTGAAGATCAAATCCCAAGAGACCGTCGAGTCCAAAATTGTTTTCGCGGACTCGTTGATAAGCTTTATGAATTTTGCGATTCAGCGACAGGATCAAGGCCAACGTATGTTCGGCAACCGCGTGGGGTGAGTAAGCAGGAACTCTCGCTACACGAATCCCCAGTTCTCGAGCTGCAGTCAGGTCCAGTTGATTGAAGCCTGCACAACGCAAAGCAACCAACTTGACACCGAAACTCTGAAGCGATTGCAATGTCAAGCGTTGCAAGTCGTCGTTGACGAAGGCGCAGACAGCTTGAAATCCTTCCGCAAGTTTCGCGCTGGTTGGCGAAAGCCTGACTTCGAAGTACTCGAGTTCATGCTGGCATTTTTGTGCGGCATCGGAGAGAAACTCCATGTCGTAGGGTTTGGCACTAAAGACTGCGCATCGCATCGGTAGATTATCGACTTTCAATTGGTTGGATGATGGTTATGTCACCAGTGGTAGTTTGGAGCCATTGTTTGGAATGAAAATACGGTCGGGGCGATGGTCTCATCCTACTGCTTTAGGCTTGATTCTGCTGTGGCGATCTTTTACTGCTGGGTGTGTCGTAGCAAGAATCCTAAGATCGCGCCGATGACGAGTGCTGGCGGGACTACGATAGCGACCGTCATTGCGATTGCGAGTAAATGCGATTGGCGTGCCGGTTTGGCCGAGTATCCGTTTCTATTACGGATGCCATAAGTCGCTTCGGCAAGTGGCGGGCTTACCATATTCGGTCGATTTACAACGGTATTTTGAGACGCTTCGAGCGAACGTCCTGTCGATTGCGAGGCGTTTGCGATACTAGAATTGCCTTCTGAAAGTCCAGCAGATTGCGATTGAATCAGGGAGTCGACTCCATCATTATGCCCATCATTATTCAAACCGCCGGTATTCAAATCGCCGTTTACGGATTGAGTGATTGTTATTTCTTGATGATGATCAATCATCGGCGGAGGCGGTGCCATCCATGGGCCACGAGTTAATCGCACCGAAGTCAGCTCACGTGCGTCACCGGCCCACGGTTCTAATCTTGCTGCTACCTCGGCTGCTGTTTGGGTTCGCTCACGCGGGTCTTTCTCCATGAGGTCGGCGATGATGTCGACAAACTCCTCGGTCAGATCGGGTTGGAATTTCCTGGGATGCCAAGGGGTTTCTGATAGGTGCCGACGAATTTTAGATTGCGTATCGCCGCCGGGGAAAGGGACTTTGCCGCAGATCGCGTAATAGAGAGTGCAGCCGAGCGAGTAGATGTCGCTAACCGGTTGCACGAGGAGTGGCGTCCGAATTTGTTCGGGCGAAAGATAGTCAGCCGTGCCAACGATCTTTCCTGCGCGTGGATCATCCGAAAGATCGGAGGCGAATCCCGCCAGTCCGACGTCCGAAA
>JANODQ010000194.1:0-4475 GCA_031412775.1 Pirellulaceae bacterium
AGAGACCACTGGACTCACCAAGAAACAAGTTGTTGACGTTTTTGAATCACTCAAGGAAGAGATCGGCAAAGCAGTTGGCAAGAAGGGGCCAGGACTGTTCACGATTCCTGATATCTGCAAAGTTGTCCGCGTTGACAAGAAGGCTCTTCCAAAGCGTCAAGTTCGAAACCCAGCCACCGGCGAAATGCAATGGGCCGAACCAAAGCCAGCTTCGAAGACAGTTCGATGCCGTCCTTTGAAGAAGCTCAAAGACATGGCCTAATAGAAATGTTGTTGGCCGCTAAACAATTTTATGACAGTGACTTGACGGTCCCGATACACAAGCCCCAAGTTCAATTGCGGTGCTGGACATCCTGAAAAACGTCAATCGTCACGATAAAACATTGAAAGAGTACTCGCCTAAAAACGAGTACTCTTTTTTATTGGACATGCGTTTGTTACCGAGATCATCTCACCGAAAGAATGCTAACGCATCTTTCTTTCGCGACGACGATATGATCGAGCACCTTAATGCCGATTGTGTCTCCAACTTGCTCGAGCCGTTTCGTTACGGCGTGGTCTTCGCGACTGGGAGTGGGATCACCAGAAGGATGGTTATGAACAAGAATGATCGCGCTTGCTGCGTCTCGTATCGCAGGCCGAAAAACTTCTCTTGGATGCACTAAGCTCGCATCCAGTGTTCCGATGGTTATCAAGTGATTCGCTATCGGGCCGTACTGAGTATCTAAGGTCACGATGTGGAACTGCTCTTGCTTCCCATCCACAGCCAGCCTCGCAAACGTTCTCGCGCAATATTGAATCGCATCATCCGAGCCACGTATTCGAATCGGTGCCTGCTTCTCCAAGTCGTGAACGGCAGCAATACGACGACCTAATTCAATACCCGCCATGATCTGACTGTAGCTATCGCGTCTTACGGCTTTACTCATACCACGCAACTCTTGCAAACTGGAATCGGCAAGTGCAGCGATCTTGCCTGAGAATCGATTTGCAAGTATTCGACCAGCTTGAACAGCCGATTCGCCAATAACACCAACACGAATCAAAATCGCGATCAAATCCGCATCGGTCAAGCTCTCCGGTCCATCGCGCAGCAATCGCTCACGGGGACGATCTTCTTCCGGAGTCTGCTTAATCTGTTCGCCATAAACTTGACGGTTGATCCACTGATCAAAGTCCACGTCGAGCTTCTTCTGCGTCCAAACCCACACTTTCGATTTGTCGCGGTTAACCTCGCCGAGATGCCCTTCTTTCACCAACAACTTTAGCGTCTTCGTTACGTATGCTGGCGCAATATCCTTACACAAGTCCTTGGCATCATCGCTCGAAAATTCGGGCAGAGGCCGAATCGCGTAAAGAATCGTAGTCAGCTTTTGTTTGCGCTCCTCTTCAGTTGCCATAGCCCCACGTGATCATCGATCGTCGTCAATAGTAAGAAACATACCGCACCGCGAAGGCTCCATACTATCGTACGTAACCAATTGGTGGCAACTAGACGATCTAAGTCCGATTGAAGAAACTTCGTTTGAAGTGCCTCATGAAGAGGGATTTGAATAAAAACAGTACTGAGCCAAATCACTGCTATTAGGAATAAACCAAGGCGTATCCACACGCGTCTTCCACCGCGGGGCAACGAGATAGCAAGCCACAATCCCGTGATACCTTCGACCAACATTGCCGGTGCAACAATCCAAAAGATCTTCGCCCGGTGCAATTGCTCGAAGTCAGAGAAACGCGATTCGTCCACAAAGCTCATCAACGGATAGTGAACCAACTGCACAAGCCAAATCACACCCACCATAACAAACGTCGCCATCGCATGCGTAATCAGAATCTGATCCGTTTTCATCTTTAACAATTCAAAACTACGAAGGCCTAAAAAGTTTTTGATTGTCAGTAGCCAACATCAGTTGCCGATACGCCGCTTCCAAATCGTTGAGTCACGTCGTCCATGTAATACCGCAAGCACTTGAACCGTATCGTCCACAATTCTGTAGGAAACTACATGAGGAAAAATCTCGAGTCTACATTGGCGAACGTTGTTGTAGACAGCTGCAAAGTGATGTGGATTCCGTGCAATTTTGTCGATCGTTGCCTTCGCGTCTTCGAAAAAGCGTTCAGCGAGATGCACGCTTGATTCTCGCAGTTCATCACGGCCAGACTTTACGTCATGCGTAGCATCAGGTGTAAAAGCGACTTTCCAAGTCATTATTCTTCCGAGAGCTCATGAAAAACGTCCTCCGCTGGTATCAGTTGTTCCGGATACTTATCGGCGGCTTGAATTCGCTCGTCCAGAAAGGCACGCTCCGATTCATCTAGCAACGGAATCTTAGACTTAGCGAGTTCCTTCAAAAAAGCCATGGTAACATCCAACTGCTCATTTGCGGGCAAATCGCGAAATGTTGAAATTAGTTTTTCTTGTTGTGTCATAAACTCGCTCCTACGTGCTTCCACCTAGTCTACTCGACTCCCAGGTCCAATAGAAGATTCAGGTTGCAGGTTTGTTGCGGCTTCTAGGCCGTTGTGTCTGACTTTAAAAACTTGCATCCGCAAAATGATGAATGGCGTCGTCTAACCAACGCCAAAAGGTTTCGTTGTCGATTTCCTGACGAAGGTAAGGTCTCAGTTCTAATTCCAACCAGTCATCTCCAACACTCACGGTAACTCTCGCATCTCTATTTACCAAATTCAGACCGGGAAGCGACGACAATGGCGGGAGTTGGAATGTCTCCAATAACTTTTGCTTGGTAAAGCTACTACGAGGAATACGAAACTTCAGCTTCAGCCAATTCTCTTCGACGGTAAAAGCATGTAAAAACCAGCCTCGCCCTTTTTTTCGTGCGGGTACTTCGATCATACTGTTGGCGTTCCAAAGGATCTCACCCAGCTTTTCTGATGCCTCGATCCGGTCGGTCAACATTCGTAGCATCGTTCTCTCCCAACGCGGAGTTGCACCGGAGCGGGTCAAGCTGGTTTCAAGGTGCCACTTGCGACCATCGATTTCCCACGGAGAAAGCGACTCTTTGGCAAGTTGCGATATGGTGACATCACCTTGGCGTGGCAAGTTTTCGGCAAGTGGATTAAAGAATTCTCGCTTTTCGTAGGGGCCTTTACTCAAAACTTCCGCGAGAGCTTCTCCTGTATAACTTCGGAGCATCGGTTTGTTCTGCGCTGTTTCTGCTTTTGCAGAACGTCGCTTTTTGATCGTCTTCTCGGAGCTTTTACGTTTTACATCAGCATAAGCAACCAATTCTTCCGGGGTCCCTGTATAAACGACTTGGCCACCTCCCCATCCCGCTTCAGGTCCCATGTCGATCACCCAATCAGCAGACTTGATGACGTCCAAGTTATGCTCGATCACAACGACGGTGTTTCCCAAGTCAACCAGACTGTGCATGACTTTAAGGAGCTTTGCGATGTCCTCGAAGTGTAACCCGGTTGTCGGCTCGTCGAGCAAATACATCGTGTCGCCTGTCGATGGCCGCGCGAGTTCGGAGGCAAGCTTTACGCGTTGCGCTTCGCCACCGGAGAGCGTTGGTGCTGGCTGGCCTAGCGAAACGTAGCCAAGGCCCACATCGCGAAGCGTCGAAAGAATTCGACGCGTTTGCGGCAGATTGATAAAGAGCTCATAGGCTTGGTCAATAGTCATCTGCAGAACGTCATAGATCGATTTTCCACGATAGCGAATACTGAGCGTTTCTGATGTATACCGCTTTCCATGACACGCATCACATTCAACCCAAACGTCTGGTAAAAAATGCATCTCGATCTTGCACTTACCAACGCCTTCACATTTTTCACATCGACCTCCAGGAACATTGAAACTGAATTGTCGAGCAGTAAACCCTCGCGCTTTTGCGTCCGGTAGTTTGCCGAACAACTCACGAATCGTATCGAAGACTCCGGTGTACGTGGCTGGATTGGATGAAGGCGTAGAACCGATCGGTGATTGATCGACTCGTATAACTTTTGAAAGCCCAGGCAGTCCTTTGATCGATTCATTACCCTTGGAGCTGAAATGGGCACGATGATAAGCACGCGCCAGCAACGGATAAAGTTGGTCGTTAATCAAACTACTTTTTCCTGAACCGCTCGGCCCAGTCACCGCTACCAAAACTCCCAGTGGAATATCCAGATCGACACTTCGAAGCGTATTAGCTCGTGCACTGCGAATGCCGATACGCTTTGGATGTTGAACGTTGTAACTCGCATCGTCAAAGAGTTCGCCTGCAGCCATCGGAACTTGGCGACGATTCGATGGAATGGGAATCGATTTACGGTCACTAATGAATGGTCCGGTTACACTTGCTGGATCTGCTCCCACGACCTTGGGTGTGCCACTGGAAACAATACGACCACCGAGATAGCCCGCTCCTGGACCAAAATCGCATAAATAATCGCTACCAGAAATCACATCACGATCGTGCTCAACGACGATTAGCGTGTTTCCCAAATCACGCAGTCGATGAAGTGCG
>JANODQ010000195.1:0-1642 GCA_031412775.1 Pirellulaceae bacterium
CACAAGCGAAACGTGCACTTGAATTGGCCCGGCAACACGGATTGAGTGATGAACATATCGCGGCAATTCAAGCTACAGGAATCTCCGATGCGGGGAAAGCGAGATTCGTTCAAAACGGGACCGGACGCAACACGGAACAAGTGCGGAAACTTGCGGCAGAGGCGAAAATTGCCCTCGGTGGGTATTTCCGGGAGTTTACTTTTACCAAGCGTAAGACCAAAGAATGGTCCAAATGCGGGTGTAAAGCCATATTTGAACCTGGAGTGGTTCTGGATCCTTTCATGGGAACCGGCACGACTTTAGATGTGGCCATTGATCTGGGACGATCTGCTATCGGGGTTGATCTCGACATCTCGAACGCGGAAGGATCGGCAAGATGATCCGCGTGATCAAGAGTGAGGTTGTCGCGGCAGCCTTTCAAACACTTAGAGGTCGAAAGATACACCGCCATTTCGGCGGTTACCTCCACCTGCTGCAATGCTCCAAGGCTGAGGGCGGCACCACTGGACTGCGTCCAAAATTTAGGGATTTCTATGACAAGCATTTCTTGGTGACAGATCATCCACTAGGTGCGCCTTACATTCTGCCGTTCATCGAAAAAACACCCAATGAAAAGAATCTTTGGATGAACGCGAATGTTGCTGGCTCTTACGCTCCTAGTTCGATCCGTTCAGGAAAAGCGTTCGGCAAAATTGTCCGCATCGATTCGGCAAACAAGAGCTATTCATTGGTTGTTGACCATGCGGACGTAGCGCTAGTGAACCTCATCTATTCCAGTCCAATCAACCTTCCTGCTTTGGGGGTGTTTCTCCTTCGGGATCACGGTTTCATTGATAAGATTGATTCCATTGCTGATTTTAACGCATGTGTGGCCGATTACTTTGGCTTAGGTCTGCCCGGAACTTCAACCCGAGCTTTATTCGCGGAAAATCTCCCTGAAGGTTGGCCGACAGACTGGTTGGAATTGTTCGATTCCTCAGCTCCCTTCGTTCCCGGTGCAACGATTTCATCCGAAGTCGTACGCAATCTCACAGCTGAAGAAATAACGTTGACGGGAACCAAGCCAAGCCATGTCGATACAACTGGAACGGTCGTCATTGAGCAACTGCGCATATACGGCCTCCTATCATTTGGTCATCCGACCGAATTCAAATTCGGCGCTTTGAATCTTCTCGTCGGCCCGAACGGGTCGGGCAAATCCAATCTGATCGATTGTCTGTCGCTCCTTCGAAGACTTCCGCTCGATATCCAAGAGGCGTGGGGGAACGATGGGTTTGAATCTTGGCGATTTCGAGGTGATGCGAAAAGCGATAGAACGGTCGAGTTGAGCGCAATCCTGCGTATCGCCGGGTTCCAACCACTCGCTCATACCGTGAGGTTCGCCAAGCCGAGTAGGCATCGTCCCCAACTGGAAGAAGAATTAAAAGTCCACGATAGCAACGAACCACTATTCGTTGGTTCATACCGAACACAGCCGAAGTTGAGTGCAGCCGGCTCGAAACGTCGTAGACGAGTTGTTGTTTCAGAAGAGGAATATGATGGCTTTCACTCCATCCTGAGCATTGTCCGTGATCTCCACCAATTTCCGGAAGTCACTCGATTGGCTGATGTGTATAAATCCTTCAGAATTTATTCGCAGTGG
>JANODQ010000196.1:0-2019 GCA_031412775.1 Pirellulaceae bacterium
TTCGGGGCGTTGATAGAGCATGATTGAAGATTGTGATGCATCAATCTGTTTGTTGATACGATCGCGAACTAGCTTAAATTCAATTGCGTCAGAAAGCAGTCCATCGGTTGACTTCGATGTTTCTATCGCAAGCTTGATGGCTTCAATCGAGTCTGCCAGGAGTAGTTCGTTATCGAGCATCGTGAAGGATGGCTCAGGCCGTCGAATCGCACTATTTGCGCCTCCGGAAGCGTTTGCCTCTGGATTTGGGCTTGGTTGCGTGTAGATCATGAACGATCCATATTGTTCACTCTTCCATTTAGTATCTTTGCTACTTAGTTGCGCGAAGATTTTAGGAAGTGTTGTTTCGCCGAAGAGTCGTCCGTTCTTGAGCCGCACGGCGTAGACATTACTGGCCGCGTTCAATCGGGCTGGCTTTAAGATTACTTGCGTCGTTGTGATGCGATCATCGAGCTGGTCTAAGAAGTCTTTTTGAAAATCGATACCAAGTTCTTTGCTCGCGCGATTGATGAAATCCTCTTGATAGAAATCAGGGCCACGAAATGTTTCCGCCAACTCTTTCACCGCTGCAAGCGTGGCAGCCACATCCCAATTGATCGTCATGAAGCTTGCGACGTCTTCTGAGACCCAAGGTTGTGGATCGGTCGAACCTCGTTTTGGTCGGAGTACTTGTAAGACGCCACGTCGCGGATTTGCAAGAAGCAGATGCGCATGCGCAATCGAGTCAAAGTCCTTCGGGACCATGATTAGACTTCCTCCAACTGCTTGGATCCCGTCGACCCCGAGGCTTGGTAGTAAACCCATGACAAGACTTGCGGCCGTATTCCCAGCGGTCAACTCCTTTGCAAGTGAGTAGGGGTCTGCATAGAAAGAAACTTGAGGGCGTTCTCCGTCTGCGCCGACGCAACGAGTTAGGATTGATGTAAACTTCCGATTACTAGTTAAAGGAACATGATCGACGGCGTTGCCAGTCCAAACCTTTGCAAGCTGATCGATGTAGTTTGCGTCGCTAGTTAATACGACAACCCCCGAATCGATGAAGTAACCGAACTGACGATCGCTGTTCTGCGTTCCATCGATTGTCGGAGCCATCCATCGAACCGTGTTGACTGCACCGATCTTGGTACTGGTTCGTTCAGCGCCTCGTGATTCCATTTGCGATTCGATACGCTCTAAAAGAATTTCGACAGCAGGCAATTGGTCTCCTGCTTCGAGTAGAATAACAAGGTTCGCTTTAGGGCGTGTGAACTCGCGTTCTACTTCCTCGCCACTTTCTCGATTCCGGATCTTACGTTTCCGGACTTCCATTTTCGCAGAGACAACTGCAATTGCCAGCTCACCGTTGGGAATGCTCAACAACTCGTCCAGATTAATGCCGATCGCTTGCTGAAGGACTTGCGCACTGTCGCGAAATGATCCATAGAACTCTTGAAGAATCGGGCTGACCTGTGGATCTGATGCCATCTTTCCGGTAGAAGTCTGGGCCAGCTTTTCCTTCAGTTCTCGCGTGTCATCGATTCGAACATAAGCCAGCGTGTTCTCGGGAAGCAACTGAGGGGCTGTAAGTCGTGCGGCTTGGTTTCCTTGCGCACAAGCAACCTGTACTGAAAAGGCTGAGAAAACAGCCATGTAAAAAAGCGATGTAGCGAGGCGACGATTATTCATGGTAAATGCTTTTTTTAGAGAGAGGAAAAAACAACTTATCTCAAAGACAGAAAACCTTCCGAGCGGACAAACGTAATACAACTACTTTATATTCTAGCTGTTTTACTTGCTTGCCATGACTTCAATTCTCATAGCACGTTCATCTTTTCAAACTCACCACCATTCGAGAATCGGACTCCGTTCGAACCGTTACACTCAAACGCAAAAACTTCGCGGCTCGAAAACCTCGGATTCGCGTTGTTGAACGATACTTATGTTTTGTAACCTGACCTTGCATACGATACAATCGGAAGAATGAGGCGAGGTGGAAAGATGCTGCGGTTTCCTTCTTGGCAAGATCGATACACACAGCTG
>JANODQ010000197.1:0-2267 GCA_031412775.1 Pirellulaceae bacterium
GCGAACCCATCGAAACTTCGTCGCATCGGCTATGTTTACATTCCGATGGGATTCAATCCGGAGCCTTGGGTGCCAAAAGGTGATTCGCTCGACAAACTTCCGTTCACTCTGGAACCTTTGGAAAAAGTCAAAAGCCAGGTAACTGTTGTCTCGGGTATGGAGCTTAAGAACGCTTACCCTGGTTCACACGCGACTTCGAACGCGGCCTTTCTAAGTGCGGCTCTTGCCAAGCGAACCGAGAGCTCGGACTATTTTTTAGGGACTACCGTCGATCAAATTGCAGCTCAGCATATCGGACAAGGCTGTCAACTTCCATCGATCGAGCTCGCGATGGATTTGCTCAACAACGCTGGTCAGTGCGACAATGGTTACGCTTGTGTTTACCAGAACAACCTTTCATGGTCGTCACCAACAACGCCACTGCCCGCCGAGGCTCATCCGAGACTTGTTTTCGAGAATCTCTTTGGAGAAGGTGGTTCACCTGATACTCGACGAGCCGCTCTTCAGCGTCGCGGTAGTTTGCTCGATTCAGTCACGCAAGAGATGTTGCGTTTCCAAAAGCAGTTGGGTGCAAGCGATCGCAACAAGGTCGAACAGTATTTTACAAGCGTCCGCGAGGTTGAACGACGCATCCAGCTTGCCGAAGCCAATGTCGCTGAGAATCCGTTGCCCGATTTGGATCGACCGGTTGGTGTACCAGCCGCGTACGCAGACCACGCGAGGCTCATGTTTGATCTTCAGTTACTTGCCTTTCAAGGAGACATCACTCGCGTTGTCTCGTTTCAGCTCGCTCGCGAAGCAAGCACACGAACCTATCCCGAAGCCGGCGTTCCCGAAGCTCACCATCCGGTCTCGCACCACGGGAAGAATCCAGATAAGCTTGAAAAGCTTGCGAAAATCAACCGTTTTCACGTTTCGTTGTTTGCGGATTTCCTTGAGAAGATGGCCGCTACGAAAGAAGCCGATGGCAGTTTGTTAGATCATTCGGTATATCTCTACGGAAGTGGTATGGGAGATTCTGATGCTCATGATCACACGGATCTGCCGATTCTCGTTGCAGGTGGTGCAGCGGGTAATCTTCGCGGTGGTCGACATGTTCGCTACGACAAGCACACGCCATTATCAAATCTTCACTTGACCTTGCTCAACAAAATTGGAGTCGAGCTCGATCAATTCGCAGACAGTAACGGCGACGCTGATGAATTGTTTCTCCCGCTGACCTAGTTCATTATTTTCAGTCGGAATTTTTTTTCGTCGCGACACGATCTACGACCTACGTTTTTAAACTGGTCGATCGGTTCGATCACAAATCTTCCCTCTGTAGCGAATGTAGTGATTATGACCCCATTTTCGATAACCTCGACTCGTTCTTGGCTACCGAACCTTCAGCGAGTTGTTGACGGCCTCATGGTTAGTCAGACGCTTTGGCTGGCTCAAGTCTTGTTAGGACAAGACATCCATTCTCGCACTTGGACTGTCGGTCTTATCGGGGGAATTTTATTCTATCTCTTCGGTGAAATCGTTGGTCTCTATCATGCGACACGTTCACGATCGCCGGATCATGAGTTGGTCGCTACGACCGGCGCGTGGTTAGGAGCTTTAACAACTCTTTCGGGTATCGGGTTTCTTGCGAGATGGTCGGATACTTTCTCTCGTAGCAGTATTATCGCTTGGTTTCTACTTGCAGGTTTGTGTCTCATGCTTGCACGCATGGTGTTTCGAGCGTGCTTGGAATGTCTTGCAAGACGCGGTTGGGGAGTACGCAGGACAGCGATTGCTGGAATGAATTCTTTGGGATTACGAGTTGCCGAGAACACAACGTTGCACCCAGAGTGCGGATTGAACTTTGTTGGCTTCTTCGATGACCGCGATCCAGAACGACTTGCCAAAGCTCCCGATGGAATGCCCGGATTTATGGGAAACATTGACCTGTTGCTCGATCTTGCAAAGACCGGACAAATTGATACCGTTTTGGTAACGCTTCCGATGCGGGCTGAGAGTCGGATACGCTCTATTATGGACACGCTGGGCGATTCAACTGTTTCGGTCTACATCGTTCCAGACTTTTTCGTTTTCGAATTATTGCATTCCCGATGGAGTGATGTGGGTGGATTGCCCGTTGTGAGCGTTTTCGAATCACCGCTCTATGGCGTTGATGGAATCATTAAGCGGTCGATTGACTTTTTTCTAGCGGTTGTCGGTGTTATTTTGATTTCGCCCGTGTTGGCGATTTGCGCACTTTTGGTTCGCTTGAGTGGACCTGGGCC
>JANODQ010000198.1:0-10819 GCA_031412775.1 Pirellulaceae bacterium
AATGTTGACCGCCCATGGAATCCCCGATGTGCTGCTGTCCCAAGTAGTTGTCCACTGTTGGCCGTCAAAGTAGGAAAAAGAGAGTGCGATAATCTCCGGTGCAACAATTTGTCCTGTCTTGTTGACTTGAGCAATCTGTCCATTTTCTGCGGCCCATCGATACACGCCTCGATCAATCGCACGTCGAACAAGCCCACCGTTTTGCATCAATGCCGAACCCGCGATACCTGCCCCAGCACTATCGGCGCCCGTTGCAACTGGACTACTCAAACCAGCCAACGGATCTTGAACTCCATCCAGCTGTGGAGCCTGGACAAAGTAGCTGATCGTCTTCAGATCGCTCGGAATATCCGTCAAAGTACCCGATAGCGGATTTACTAATTCAGCCGCATACTCTTCAATGCGCGGAGGCCGTGAAACGTCGATTTCAATCGATGATTCAGAACCATAAACACCCGGTTGCAAAGTCGAAGTCGTCGTTTCCGTGCTCGCGTCTGTCGTATCGGTTGCAGATCCCGTCGCTGTGCTATTTGAACTGCCTGCACCCGCTGCTCCCGCTGCCGCTGCTCCCGCAGCCGGGCTCGCACCGCCGCCCCCTTGATTACCGGCTTGAGGACCTGCAGGTGTGGATGAAGTGCTCGACAAAAACTCCTTCAAACTTGCAGCATCATCTTGTTGACTATTACGAATGACGCCACGCAGATCATCAGCAATCATCCCTAGGATGGCTCGAGCAATTCTCGCTTGTCGAATGCTATCGCGACCAATATCCAAACTCCCCTGATAGATTGCAATCAAGCCGCCCAATAACAGCATCACCACGACCGTCAATCCAAGAGCAAGAATGACTTCCAGAAGCGTTAAGCCCGCGCGTTTTGTATTGATTCGTGGCATTATCATATGCCACCTCCCGGAGCCGCCTTGGGTGATGACAAAGGCATTCTTCCTGAGCCGTAGGCGCTAGCCTCGGGTGCTATCTGGCAAATTGTTGCAAAGTCGAAACCCGTGGCTAGCGCCATCGGCTCAGGTTTCATCAACCCTGAAGCCGCGCCGCTTGAGGTGGTACCGCCTGAACTTGTGTCCGTGGCTGCTGGATCGGATGTTGACTTGCTGTCCATTCCAAGGCCCGGATCAATAATCCATTGGACTAGTCTTGCGAGCGGTGGTCGGTTCTCGCTGATGCTTTGCGCATCCGAGACCGAGACCACCACGCCGATTAAACTTGGCTGTTCCGCAGCAATGGTTTCAACTTGGAAGAACCATTCCGCGTTAGCAACACCGATGGTTATCGGGGTCCAAGTGGTACTCTGCGTAGAGACGCTTCCGAGAACAACTTCGTTCATCTTCGATTCACAAAGCATCTGAGCTTGAGTGATACGTCTGGCTCGCAATCCATTATCGGTACCGATCTGGAGAATTTGAGATAGGATCGCAGTCGATACGCCGAGAATGGAAAGGGCGAGCATGACCTCCAGCAACGAAAGCCCCGCTCGACAAATTTTCGGTCCGGGATCTGTAAAATGTTCGCAAGTAACAGACACAAGGTGGGCTGATTTAAAGTGCGCTTTTCCTGAGCCATAGGCGCTAGCCTCGGGTGCTATCGGGCAAACTGAAGCAAAATCGAAACCCGTGGCTAGCGCCATCGGCTCAGGTTTCATCAGCCCAGACACAGGGACAACAAGGACTTGTCGGTCCGATCTTGCTATAAACGTTGTGAGATTTTGCATGTTAAGTGCCTGGTGCAACGGAGGGCATTTCTACGACTTCAACTTGGCCGGTGAGTCCTCGTAGCTGCACAGCCATTCTTCTTCCCCTCGCATCCTGCACGACAATATGTGCCGTTGAACTGCTACCATCCGGATAGAGCAATATCGCTTGGGAGGCACCGCTTGCAGCCGACGCTAACGGGTTCGAACCGGTTTGCTCAGCGATAGATCTTCGGTCTGATGCAATTTGAAGATCGGCGAACACAACATTTCCATCCAGCGATTTTTGACCGACCGAAGTATCATCGATCGACGCTGAGATCCCAGTCGCTTCAGCACTCGTTTCCAGTGCTTGACCCGTCTGCGATATAACCGTTGCACCAACGCTTGCTTCTGTTTCATCGCTCGCCGATAGCCAAGGCTCGACGGCGAACTCTTTCGATCCGACTTGGCAACGAAACGCCTGAATTTGACCTGTCCGAATGGCTTCAATACGAGCCTTCTGAAGTTCTACACGTACCGCTTCTACCCCAGTTTGAACTGCTCGCGCGGTAAGCATTCCTTCAATATTGGGTGCCACCACCGCCAACGCAGCTACCAGAATCGATAGAACTAGCAACAGCTCTATCAGGGTAAACGCGGAGCGTGAGGTTTTAGAAACCATGATGGGGGAAGACTTGGACTGAAAGGTTTCTTGGCTTGAAGCGTTTCGCTAATTCACAATGTCATCTGGAGTGTTCGATTGGCCATCGGGTCCGACCGAACGAATTTCAAATTTCGAACCGTCAATCTTAAACTCGTACGCGCGACCCCAAGGATCTGGCGGAATCGGTTTGGCACTCAGCTGAGTCCACTTGGAAACATCTTGAAGATCGCTCGGTTGCGTATACAGTGCATCAAGTGTGGAAGGAAAAGAGCCAACGGTAAGCCGATACGTGTTCACGAAACTGGAGAGGTTAGCGATCTGTACTTTAGCCGCTTTCTTATTCGCTTCATCAGCAACACCAATCACGTTGAAGGTCACAAATCCTGCAACAACAACCAAAATCGCAAGAACCAAAAGAACTTCGATCAAAGTAAACGCCGAACGGTACTTGCGGAAACGCGTGGTTTTGTTCATGAGTCGGTTAAGCGATTCGCTTGGGGAGTTACTGCAAAGGGCGGGGGAATACATCTTTATTCTTTCCATGAGGTGGGATTAAAACAATCTTCTTAGTTTTGGTAGCAGAAGTCTTACAACTTCTGCTACTGGGTTGTTACAGAGTACTTGAACTATTGAGGACTGGGACCATCAGCGCGAGCACAACGAACATGACAATCATTGCTAACAGGAGTAGCATGACCGGTTCTAGAAGCCTGACAACTACTTCCAGTCTTCTAAAGGTAACTTTTTCTAGACTCTCGGAAATCTGTACGAGAACTTTATCAAGGGTGTTCGATTCTTCTGCGACGGAGATCATTTCCACGACCGTTTTGGGAAAATGACCACATGCATCTAGAGGTTTGGCAAGTCTCGAGCCTGCAGTGACTTCCTCGCTCGCTTGAGCAACCGATTCAGCAAGGATTCGATTACCGGCGGCATGACGGCTTATATCCAATGATTTCAAAAGTGGAACACCGTTGGCAAGGAGCGTTCCCAAGACGCGACAAAATCGCGACACAGATAAATTGAGGAATACGCTCCCCAAAAGTGGTGTCTTAATCTTAAGCAAATCCCAACGTCGCTTCCCCGCTTCTGACTTAAAATATTGCGAGAGGAAAACCAAACCTGCGATACCCATTAATGCCATCAACCACCAATAAGCTTTCACGAATCGGCTGATTGCAAGTAGCACTTCGGTCGCCATCGGTAGTGAACCACGCTTTCGCATCGCGTCGAACAGCGTATCGAACTGAGGCACAAAGAAAACCAAAAGTACGGTAACAACAATTCCACCAACCGCGCTGATGAAGACCGGGTAAGCGAGTGCGCCAACCGTCTTTCCTTTCAGCTCTTCTTGCTGCTCGACGAACGACGCGATTCGCTCGAGAGCGTCTTCGAGAAATCCACCTTCGCTGCCAGCGCGAACCATATTGCAAGCCATGTCATTGAAAATTTTGGGGTGACGCGCGAAAGCATCGCCCAGCGTTTCACCTTCTTCAACACGCGACTTGACATCAGCAAGTGCAGCCTGCAGAACGGGGCTTCCTGTTTGTTGCGATAGAACGGTGAGTGCTCGAATCATCGGCACACCACTTTGAAGCAAACCGCCGAGCTGCGAGTAGAACGACGCCATCTTTCCACCGCTGACGCGTCCACCGAAACCGCTGAATATTCCCTTACCCGCCTTCGCGCTTTCGGCATCGGCTGTGATCGTAATCGGGAAGAGCATTCGCGAGCCGAGTTGCACAGCCGCTTCGCGTTGCGAGTTTGCGGAGATTGTCCCTTTTGCGACCTTGCCGCTGGAATCACGTGCGGTGTAATTGAAGTCTACCATCGTACTATCCTAATGCGTCTCCCTTAGTCGATCGCAAGACTTCATCAACGCTCGACGAGCCTTCCAAAGTCTTCCTCCATGCATCCATCCGAAGCGTTTTCATTCCACCTCGAAGTGCTGCTTGACGGATAATGTAACTACTGACGCGATCGTGTGCCAACTGACGAATCTCTTCAGTTGTAATCATCAGTTCGTAGATACCCATTCGACCGGTGTATCCAACGCCACGACACTCGCGACATCCAACGCTTCGATATAAGACTCCATCGCCAAGTGCTTCAAAAGGAAAGTCCGAGGGCAATTCATCGTGGGCTGGATGATAGGCTTCCTTACAGTGTTTGCACAGCCGACGAACTAATCGCTGGGCCATAACGCCTTCGACTGTACTGGCCACTAAAAACGGTTCGATCCCCATATCAACGATCCGCGTAAAAGCACCCGCAGCATCATTGGTGTGAAGCGTACTAAAGACGGTGTGACCGGTCAGGGAGGCTTGAATCGCATTTTCCGCCGTTTCAGCATCTCGAATTTCACCGACAAGCACGATATCCGGATCGTGTCGAAGAATGCTTCTCAATGAAGCAGCAAAGGTCAATCCAATCTTGGGATGCACTTGAATCTGGTTGATTCCATCCAGCTGATACTCGACAGGATCCTCAGTCGTGATGATCTTATTTTCAGGCGACTTGATCTCCAAAAGCGAACTGTAAAGCGTTGTTGTTTTTCCTGACCCAGTTGGTCCGGTTACCAAGATGATACCGTGTGGGACGCGGATAAGACTGCTGAACGTTTTGTAGGTCGCCTCATCCATTCCAAGGTTGCGGAGCTCAAACTTCATCGATCCTTTATCCAAAATACGCATGACGAGACTTTCGCCGTGGATCATTGGAATCACTGAAACCCGAATGTCGATCTCGCGTCCATGAACTCGCAGTTTAATACGACCATCTTGCGGAAGACGTTTTTCGGCAATGTTCATCCGCGCCATGATTTTCAAACGCGAGATGATCGCCGCTTGGAATCGGTTGATTTCTGGAGGAACTGGTTGAGTGTGGAGAATACCGTCGATTCGGTATCGGATAACGAGGCCTGCCGATTGCGATTCAACGTGTACGTCCGACGCGCGGCTATCGACTGCTTCAACGAGAATTTCATTAACCAACCGAACCACCGAGGCCTCTTGCGCCATCTCGGCCAGTTCACTACCATCGCCTTCAATCGCTTCTAACAACTCAATATCTTCGTCGCCGCGCGAAGCCATCAAACCTTCAACCGTCTCGCTTCCGACGCCAAGGTGTTTCTTTACCAGCTTGGCAATCTCAATGCGTTCAGCGAGGACCGGAATCATTGGGCAGCGTGTTGCCGCGGAAGCTTCATCGATCGGATAAAGATCAAATGGGTTCGAAGTCGCAATAACGATCGCACCGTTATCGCGACGAATTGGAAAAAGCGAATGTCGGTAAATCAGTTTTTGCGGAAACGTTTCAAGAAGCGAAAGATCCACTTCGGTGGTTCGCAAGTCGATATAGTCCAGGCCAGTCTCTTCCGCGAGCACTCGAAGCGCATTCTGCTCAGTCACAAAACCGTGCTGAATAGCCGAGTCCACGACGGAGCCACCGTTGGCACTCGAACGCGCCATCGCAACCTGCTCTTCTGTCAGCAGTCCATGACGATGTAGTAACTCACCCGCTTCGATTATCAACATGATCTTATAAACCTTACCTTTACAAAGGTCGCTTCGCAGCAGCACCAACAGCCGCTATCAGTAGAATCGATCGAGACGCTATCGACCACCACGAGTTCGGCTTCGACCAGAGTCACCACCTTGGGAGCTTCCCGAGCCACCCCGATCACCGCCTCGATCACCACTGCCAAAACCTCCGAATCCGCCAAAACCGGGCGGACCTCCGCTTCCACGGCTTCCAAAACCACCAGGGCCACCGCCTTGAAACTGGCGAAAAAATTCGGCTCGCTGTGCGGCGGCTGCAGGATCAAATCCACCGCTGCTTGACGGAGGACCACTGCTTGAAGCGCTATTACCACTACTGGAAGGAGATGACGCGTTCGAAGAAGTTGCGGCTACGTTCGTTGACTTCGCTTGATCACCGAACGTTGCGCGGAGAGCGTTTTGAAGGACTGTTGCGTTAATGCTTCCATCCAATTTAATGACTTCTACTTTCTCCTCTTTTTCAAGTGCCGCTTGATCCAGCATCGTAACCAGTTCTGCTACTTCGTCATAAAGGTTTTGCGAGGAAGTGATAATAAGCGTATTATTTTTGACATCAGTTCCGACGGTCATAGTCGCTTGCTTTAGCTCGCTTGATGCACTACCACCGCCGCCACGACCACCTCGACCACCACCGCCTCCGCGTAGAGCTTCCATAAACTCTTGTGGACTAGGTTGCCGTTGCTGGCCTGCTCCACCGCCACCTGCAGTCGCAGCGCCAGCAATTCGATCAGCGAAAACTTGTTTTACAACAGCCGCTATTTCATCGACGCTATTATTGACGACTTGAATCAAACGTACTTTGCCACTGGTTTCAATTTTGGTCGGGCTATCCTCTTGATCAATGGTTTCAAGTAGATCAGAAATCAAATCTAAATCCGCAGAATTCGCACTGACAACTAAACAATTCAAACGCGGATCGGCAGTCATGCTAATCTCACCACTTGCCATACCGCCTGAGATTGTGCTGACATCGGATCCACCGCTGCCACCACCGCCCAAAAGACTTCCAACAAGCCCGCCACCAACTTCGCCAAGCACGCTCCCCAGCAGCCCTCCGCCACCGCTACCACCCGATGATGAAGCCTCACCGGAGAGGATACTATTGAGCAGTTCCGACGCCGCCTTTGCACTTACAAACTTGAGATAAAACACGGTTGGTTCGGTTGGGCCAAAACTCATTTGCTCGGTAACCATCCGCGCCAACTGCTCAAATTCCTCAAGTGCTTCTGGATCATCACTTGTCACAATCAAACCGTTGGGTCCGCGAAAAATCATAATGTCTGCACCTTCGTTTTCGTTCTCTTGATCGAGCGATGCATTGTTTTCATTGGGTTGATCTTCATTGGGTTGATCTTCGTTGGGTTGACCTTCGGCTTTGATTCCAACTGAGTCCAAGGATGCAGTTACCAAATCGTTGCTTGTTGGAATCTGCGTTGCGACAAGTCGAGCTAATCCGCTAGATTGGGTTTTTCTGTTGCGAATGGTTGCGGATGGTTCGCGCCTTTCTGGTTGCGCATCGCGAATGGATTCTTCGTCCGGTTTGTTTGCCTCAGAGGCAGGTAACCGAATCTGGATCCGATTCTTCTTTTTCTTGGCTTCCCATAGATATTGGATCTGCTCGAGCGCACGGTCGGCATTTTTGCCTGTCATGGGAAGCACACGAACTGACTTGCCCAACAAGTCTGCTTGCGGTCCTGTTTCTTCGAGCTTGCTAATCAAGTCTTTTACCTGCTCGACCTCCTGTGGTGAGCCCTTCACCATGATGGTTCGCGAGGCCAAGTCACCGAAGAAAATGGGGCCGCCGGTTGCATCTCCCTCTTTACCACTGGTCTTTCCAAAGAATTTTTCGAGCGTAAGGATAGCCGATTGTGTATCGATGCGATTCAGTTGAATTATGTTAAAGCTACTGTTTTGACCAGCTAGTTCGGCGAGCGTATCAACAATCAATTTGTGATCGGCTTGTGTACCGGAGGCGACAATGCTGTTGGTCTTGGGTTCAAGTGCCATTCGCACGTTAGCACTCCCTGCCAACAACGTTTGGAGAACGCTAAGTGCAATATCCGGATCGGAAGACTGGATTCGATGCGTCTTCAGTGTCGGTTGCTCAATCGTCACGGACGTTGGACCGCTCGCGTCGGGTTTCACATCGATTTGAAGAACAAAATCCGACAACTTTTGAAGTTTGTCCGGAGAGCCTGTTGCATAAATGGTGTTGCCAAAAGTATCCGTCGAAACATTGAGGTCCTCGGACTGGTTGGTTGCTTCCTTCAGCCCAAGTAATGGTCGTGCAACCGCTAACACTTCTTCTGCAGTCACATACTTGAGCGGAATCGTAACGATCTTGGACCCACGAACATTATCTGGGTTTTCGACTCGGCTAAGCATCTCTCGAATCAACTTAAGCTTGCCAGCGGTTTCGGTCACAAGTATCTGGCTAGCCGAAGGCAAAGGGACAGTGGAACCCTCCGGTCCAATCAGAAGCATGATCTCTTTCTGAGCTTCTTCGGGGCTCTGTCGTGAAAGGACAAACAAGCATTTCAAAAGTTCGTACTCGCCGCGGTTATCAAGCTCCTCAGGTGGAACCAATTGAGCTAGCTCGCGTATGAGCCCACGAACAACTTCAGGCGACTCGCCGTTTCCTAGGTCGATCACCATGAGCGATCGCTGACGACGAACAAGCCGATAGCCTTTACTGAGTAATACACCATTCATCACATCTAACGCTTCACCAACCGTATAGGTTCGATAGGGATCGCGATAAGTAAAAGTTCCTGGTGGATAGGTGTCAGCCTGGAGACTCAACTCGGCCTCACCCGCGATCCATTGAAGAACTTGCTCCCAAGGTGTCGCTTTGAAATTGATTGTGAGCGGAATCTCCATACTCTTGGCAACCATCTCGGCGACGCTCGGAGCTTTTGCATTTCGATCTGACGTCTGATTTTGCAGAGTCGCTGGATCTTGCGCGGTTGGCAAATTGGGAGCAGCTCGAGCGTCAACTTGACTGCCAGCAACTGCCTGCGTTAAACGTGTACCGTTTGGAACTACCGCTGGCGGGGCATTTTGATTTTCGCTTGGATTCGATGGCAAGTTTGCGACCACGGCGACGGTGCTAGTGGGCTTCTTTGCCGAATGACCGGCCATGGCTTGCCATGTCGACCATTGGGACGGTGTAAGTTGGTCTCTTAGGCGACGATCTACTTCGGCGTTCGCGGCAGCCTCGCCACCGAGTTCCCGCGAAAGTTGACTTCGAAGCCCAAGAATCATCTGAACCTGTTCGGCTTGCCCAGCACTCAACTCAAGCGTTTGAGCAACGTCAGGATCAGCAAGCGTGGACAGACCCTGCTCACTTATTCGGAATCTTTCCATCTGGCTGCGCTGCTGAAGATTTAAAACAGCCGCTCCACGTTTCTCGATTTCGCGGACCAAGTCTCGCAGCTTGTTCGGACGTTCGGCGGGCGGTAGGGCTCGTAATTGGGAGGCCAAGTCGAGAGCTTCTCGGCGTCGAGTTTCGATTACTTCGGCGATTCTGTCTTGCTGAGAAGGGGAAATCGCCATTTGCTGAGCGATCTCAGGCTTCAAAATTAGCGGAAGAACGCCCAACATCTCTGGATCGTCCGACGCAAAAGTGATATGAGTTGCTAGCGATTGAGCTGCCAACAAGATCCCAAAAACCATCGAACGACACGAAATTAGATTAAAATTCCGACTTCGGATGAGTAGCTGCAACGAACGCCGACCAACCAATCTTGATTGATCCAAACGCTCGGAAAGCCAACTGCAAGGTGCGATAATCGCCTCAAAAGCGAGTGAATCCATGGTTTTTGCTTGGTTTGTGGTTTTGGAAGGGACGCTATAACTCTAGTCCAATCCGCTAAACTTGAAACCCAGATCTAACCAGCGAGTTCCGCGATTTCGTCGAGATCTTGACGATTGCATCGCCTAGAACAGCTTAATAAGCATCAAGTCACGTAAAGTTCGTGCTATTTGGGTCGGACCTTGCTCTCGTAACAGATGTCGAAAGACATTTGAAGTAAGCAGGCTTTATATGTATCTCCATTGGCTACTGAATTCTTACGAATTCAGCCAAACCTAGGTTGAGATTTGTCAACTTCCTAAGCCGCTTCGCGTTGCTTTCTAGCTGCGATGAACGACTGGACGCACAAAACAACAAATACGATACAAAGAGCCCCGGTGGTCCAGACCGATGCCAACTTATCGATCGAGGGAGCTTTGTCCGTGCCAAGCTTCATCAGTTGCGCAGACCCTTGACCGATGCAAGCCAAACCACCTAACAAACCGACCAAAACCGCTGCGTGCATGGCGTGCTTTCGCTTTTTTTCGTCCAAAGCCAGTAGCCCGCAGATAGCAATGATTACACCAATAAAACTCGGGATCAAAACGGTAATGCTTTGGAAACCACCGTTGTAAGCGATTACACCGAGCGTGACACCGATGAGCAGGACACCGAAAAGAATAGTTGTTTTCGCCATGAATATTTGATTCGAAACTGGTGTAGTAGGGGCTGATGCTGTTCAAAAAGGCTTGTGATTTGGTGGTTTTTGGCTTGGATGACGCAATTTTTCAAAGCGCAACTGATTTTCACAGCGCAACTTGCTGTTGAATCCAGTCTTCTAATTCATCCCAGTCGACGGGTGGGAGTTTTGAAAGATCGGGACGAAGCTTGATCGCATCATGGATGTAGACGTGTTGGATTTCGGACTGCGTTTTTTCCGTGTTCCAGTTAAGCAGAATTCGAACGCATTGCGGCAACGACCCCGTGACAGAAACTTCATAGCCACACAGTAGCGGGACGTCCAGCCAGCCCATTTGCCGTGCGGCAAGTGCTGGGAACTCCGCGTCGAGGTCTTTGGTTACCGTAAAAATGGCGCTTCCGACATCCTTGGAAT
>JANODQ010000199.1:0-6014 GCA_031412775.1 Pirellulaceae bacterium
CATTGAATACGACAACAGCATTCGCTTTCTTACGGGCCTCGATTTAAATCTCGCTGATGCGTTTCCAGCCGATGCATCAAGCTATGGATTTGATAATATTGCCGCGTCACTCACTTTAACGCCGTTACAAGTTGAACAGTACTACCTAGCAGCTCAGAAAGTTGTCATGGCTCTCGCACAAGACAAATCTCGTGTCGATAAATCGGACAAGCCAATCGGATACAGCAAAGTCTATTTTCGAAACGTAGGTCCAGGAGATTCCGAAGAAGAGGTTGCCCGCGAGGTTATCACTCGTTTTGCCAATCGAGCCTTTCGGAGACTTGTCGAGAAAGAGTGGATCGACCGCGCGATGAACATTTATCGTCGTTCCCGACAAGAGCAATTGGATCATGATGCTTCCATAGGAAACATGATTATTTCCACTTTGATATCGCCACGATTTCTGGTTCGTATTGAACAGGACCGTTCAGATACCGAAGGCGCTTATCCCGTAGAAGCCTTTGATCTCGCTTCGCGGATGAGCTTCTTCCTGTGGTCTGGTCCGCCAGATGAGGCACTGTTCAAACTCGCGATGAGCGGCGAGCTTCTTAGGAAAGAGGTAATCGAACAACAAGTCAGTCGGATGCTTACCGATCCTCAGAGTGATGCGCTGGTCTTTAATTTTTTTGCAGCTTGGCTTCAGTTCAATAACTTGGAGAGTCGTTCACCTGACAAGAAAGTATTTGCGTCCTACGATGACCGACTCCACCAAGCGATCATCCAAGAGCCTCGCATGCTCCTCCGGGAGATCATCCGAGAGGACCGTCCGATCACCGATTTGTTGGATGCAAACTACACCTATCTGAACGATGTCTTAGCGAAGCATTATGGAATCGACGGTGTCACAGGAGACGCCATAAAACGAGTATCGTTGAAGGACCGTCGACGTGGCGGATTATTGACGTCGGCTGCGTTACTGCTGGCTCAATCCGATCCGTCACGAACGAATGTTCCAAGACGTGGAAACTTCATTGCAGGCGCAGTGCTCGGCTCGCCCGCACCTCCACCTCCACCTGATGTACCAGAACTTCAAGAGCCCGATCCTAACGACAAACCGATGACGCTTCGCGAAAGGCTCGCCGCTCATAGTACGAATCCTCAGTGTGCATCATGTCATGCGAAAATGGATCCGCTGGGATTTGGTTTCGAAAACTACGATGCGACAGGAGCTTGGCGAGACTCTGAAGTCGGCAAACCGATCGATTCATCGGGGAAGCTTCCCAACGGCAAGACGTTCTCAGGTCCGGTAGAGCTCAAGGACATACTTCTAGATCGCAAGGACGAATTCGCTAAAACGCTCGCCACGCAAATGATGATTTATGCACTTGGTCGAGGCCCGATCGCAAGCGATAAATGCGTCATTGAAGATGCAGCTGAAGAAGCCAAAGCAAACGACTACAAGTTCTCCGCGTTTGTTAGGGCAATCGTGCTGAGTTACCCGTTCCTGAATCGTAAGAACCCCGAGTTCTAAATCAAAGCCACATGCCGAGTCTTCTTTTAAGACTTGAAAAACATAGCCAAGTCTCTTCGAAGACTTGAAAACTTCTTCCTCTACGGAGGGTCTTTGCTATGCGGGCTTCGCGTGGTTTTTAACAACGCTGCGATAGACTTCGGAGGTGGAAACTGCCATCTTAACGTCGGAGTATCTATCTCGATGGCGATCTACCGATTGTTCGCTCATGGCGGCCCACTTGATACGGCTGGAAGTGAATTTCATGATCGCATCCATCAAGGATTGCGGATCACGAGGTTCAGCCAAGAAGCCCTCGACACCATCTCGTACGACTTCCGGCGTGCCTTCAACCTTGGTTGCAATAACCGGGACGCCTGCTGAGAGAGCTTCCAGAACGACCATCGGCATTCCCTCGCCATAAAGGCTCGGCAAAATCATCCCGTCCAAGTCCGCTAGAGCCTTTGGAATATCGTTTGTAAATCCAGTAAAGGTAACGCGGTCCTTCAATTGGTATTGGACGACCAGTTGAAGCATCGCATTGCGGTACTCTTCGTTTTCAAAGCCACCGATGATGCGGAAATGAATCGAAGGAGCATTCGCTGGTAGCCGACGAATGGCGTCCAGTAATACTTCAAGTCCTTTACGAGGTCTAAACAGAGCAATCATCCCCAAGTTCCACGCCTCAGATCCGATCTTGGCAGACAAATCAATCGGCGTGATTGCTGGAACACCGTTAGGAATGCAAACGATGCGATGACGCGAGATCCTGCGTTTAATCAACTCGCGACGCAGTGAGCGCGAAACGGTGATGATCTTTGAACAATTGCGAAGCGACCACCTTTCGACCCAGTCGTTAATGCGGTTAATCCACAACCGCGATGAGTCACGGGATGTTGGAGAATGAACGTGATAGACCCAAGGTGTTCCAAGCTTCTGGGATACTCGGGCAGCAATCATCGCTGATCTTGGTGTATGGGCGTGGAGCAAATCGTACTGACTAGCACGAACCAAGTTGCAGATACGCTCAACGACACCCAAGTCGAATCGCTTCCTCATGTGTACCGAGAAGACACTGTCTGGCGGCAAATCACAGAACTCCACAAACTTACCTGGCTTCAAACATGCAAAGTCGGTGGCTACGCCGCAACTAGGAAGCCGCTTCCCCAGGAGTTGCTGGACGCGTTCCGCGCCGGAGAAATGTTCGCCGTTGATCAAATGAAGAACGGATAAAGAAGTCGCGTGAGTCTGCCTGGGAGAAGACGCAACGGCTACTAAATTCGCATTGGTTATGTTCAAAGGAAATTGCACGATCATAAAGCTTTCGGAGAGGACCCGTATTTTAGGCTCATCGGCTCCGAAATGCCAATAGATCCAATTGAAAATTAACAAGACTATTTGGCACAACCCTAGGTCGAAATAACTTTGAAAAAGTTTGCAAAACCCCCGTTTTTCCTAAGGAATTCCCACAGAAACGCTTGCGTAATCGTTACAAACCAACGTGATTAAATTCAGTTTTATTCTTTTTCCGAAGATGCCGAAACAAACCAAATGGTATTGTTTTCAGGTTCAAAATACGCACGGATGCAGCTTTTTCAGCTTTCTGATTCAGTAAAGCGGAGGCCATTCCATAGCATGCGAAGAATTTCAATCAAATCGCCGATTGTGCTGAGCGGACTTATACTAGGTGCCGCTGTCGTCATTTTGACCCCTTCGTGGAAGTCTGTACCTTCTAAAACTCGGCTTCCCGGGCTTGATTCGGTAGCCGCCGCTAATCGAGATTTCCTTGAACCTACCTTGGGCCAGCCAACAGAGGTGGTCGTTCAAAAAGACATTGCTTCGGTCGGGCTGCAACCTATCGGCGTGACAAAAAAGAAC
Organism: Pirellulaceae bacterium; assembly: GCA_031412775.1. Taxonomy (GTDB): domain Bacteria; phylum Planctomycetota; class Planctomycetia; order Pirellulales; family Pirellulaceae; genus JAIYDQ01. The sequence continues at coordinate 3,368 of JANODQ010000199.1, forward strand.
TCATGGAACCCGAACCCTTCTTGGCGAACGGACGCCGGTTGGCCCACATCGGTAAGGCCGTCTGAGTTGCGTCCCGTGACGATAGAAAAGATCCCCGGAAACATAGCGGAATCTTATCCGCTAACCGCCCGCGATAAATCAGTGCCTCCAACAACCGGTGACGCTATCCAGAAAAGGCCCGATTCTCTCCGAGGCACTCGAACAGTTCCGTCACAAGAATCAGTAAGCTCCCGAGTCATCCCGTGGAATACATTTGTCGAAGAATCGTCGACCGTGATCAGTAAGTCTCTGGCGGGGTCGGATGCCGGCTACAACAACTCTGCAATCGTGAACTCGGCAATCGTCGCAACACCAATGCAGCCACAGAATCCGTCAGCCACCTATGGGAGAACGGTGTCTACTGGGATCGATTCCCAGAGCGCTACCCAGAGTGACTCGCGCGTTCAGCCCCATGCGGCAAATCCTGAAGCGTCTCCGGTTGTACCTGACGTTGATCCAAAATTGCTTTCACCTGTCGATGCACAACGCTTCATCCGTCAACCAAAAACACGACGTTGAAAATTAGATGTCGATTGCGTACTTATACTCAATTTGGATAGTGTATTAGTAATTCAAGATGGTCGAGTCGATTGCGAAGTCTTGTCCGATTTCGTGAGCGTAAAACAAACGTGAAAGTTTGTCAGATACAACCATCAGGTAAGCACGACGGAAGTTATCTTCGGTCGTTTCCGTAGCGGATTGACCAGCCATCACTGGGTACGTGTACTGTGGCAGGCTTTTCGTGAATACAGTTTTGCCGGTCTTCACATCGGTTACGGTACAGGTGATGTCGGACTTGCCTTGGAATAGTGTTTGCCCGTCCTTGAGTCGCAGTCCCTTTACATCAGCGGACACGACATAATCGGCTTGGACACCTTTTCCAATCGAGTTGAGGTTGTTGTCGCCTGGAGTTCGATGGTTCAACCATTGGTCCACATCTTCTTGGGAAACGAAAGTCGATTTCGGCAAATGCTTTGTAAGAATGCCTCGAATGTTCCCAGCCAACCGAATCGAAGTCTCATCGCCGCATATACCCGATTCGGTACTAGAAACGACGGCAACCCGCTTTCCATCCAAGCCCTTGAATTCGGCGGGAACAGGCGGTCCATTGAAAACACCGATAATGTTAGCAAGGTACTGAGCACAACCGGTCGTAGAAGCGAGCCCCGCCATGATAAGAACCAAGCACATTGAACGCTTGAGATTGCTGCCTGAACATGATTGGACTGCAGTGGACATGTAACGCATTCCTTGGCTTGAAACAGAACTTCCGAGGGTGTGAAATAGCTTCCATAACGGAGTTTTTGCAATAGCACTTTCGATTTCACGATTGTTTTAATGAATTCGCCTCCGACGTTGCCTTGCGAAGCAAGAAATGCTACTAGAGGGGTTCGAGATAATAGACAGTTGCGGATCGAGGAACTCCGGTCGATGCATGATTCGGTCAACCCAAGTTACAAAAGAAGAGCTCTAAAAAGTGCTGCGGTCTTGGTGATTATTATCTCAGGAAGCCTTTCCAGTGGTTGCGTTCGAAATCATTACCAATATGGACTAGGTAAGCAATTCGAGCCCAACACGAGCGAACTTTCAAATCCGATCACCACGGGAGGCGAACACCCGAGACTGGATCGCATGGAGCGTATCGTTCAGTATCCCATCAAAGCATTCAAAAAGTGGTTTCGGGATCCAAAAAAACCTGTGGACGATCCCGCAGTTCTCCACGAACAAACGCTTCGTGTTGCCCAGCAGTATCTCACGAAGAACGAACTTCAAGACGTTTATATTGACATTCGGCAGTACGATCCCAAGACACAGTGGGCTCGCATTAAAGCCAACCCAAGAATCTCTCCCTTTTGGAAGTACACAGGCGGAGCGTTAAATGTCGCGACTTACTCAGTTTTACCAGGTCGCGTCTTTCACTTTGACTCTTACGATCCCTTTAGCAACACACTGTCGATCAACTCCGCGAATCCTAACTCATCGCTTTATCAAGCGGGTTTGTCGAAGGATTATCGAAGCAAGTATTTACAAGGAACTTACGCGGTCCTTCAAAAAGCCCCCTTTGTTCCAATTGTGCAAAACGCCAATGTGACTTCCGACGTGTTAACTTACGCGCGAGTACATGATCTTTGGGAGTTCGAAAAAGAACTGTACCCAACGGCTTATGCAAATCTGGCTTCTTCGATTGTCTCCGAAGGCTTTCTATTTGTGCCACGCTCGATTGGGCTTCCTTTTTATACTTCTCCGCTCGCCAGCCTGGCCGCCGGAGCGGTCGGTGGAGCCTCGGGAATGGTTGTCGCTAAACAGCAGGAACCTTACGTTCTTATGGCACGCGAACGGAACAAAACCGAAGGCGTCTCAAGCCTCTTTCGCTAGCCTTTTCTATTCCCATTTGTGGAATCTCTGCCAACGATAAAGTCGCTCGTCGATCCTTCGCAGGAGCGAAGGGCGGCTTTGCGCGAACTACAAAACGAAAAGTTTACAATCTGCGTACTTTTCGCAAAGTTTATCGATTAGGTTGCCGATAACTCTGGTATCGATCGTTCTGTCGACCGGCCTGGGGGGGCTTAGGTCGGTAGACAGGATGGTTGTGTGTTGGGGGGATCGG
>JANODQ010000200.1:0-6001 GCA_031412775.1 Pirellulaceae bacterium
CGTCGGAAGCCCCTGTAATGAAAAACAAACTCACAAAATCGTTGGCTCTGTTGCAGATTGCTCTGGTCTCATTGACTGGATGTCATCCAACACAGCCATTCTACGTAGGTGGTTCTGGTGACCTCGCTCACTATATTGATACGGCTCAACGTATTGAATATCCAGACCTGCAATCGGAGTCGCTTCCTGAAGCCAGCGAATCGATGGCTCCGTACTCAGTCGACAACCACGACTATGAGTTTCTGGATCTCACGCTGGAAGAGTGCGTCTCGTATGCTTTGGTGAATACCAAGCTTGTTCGCGCAATTCCCGGCAGCAATCAAATCGTCGGTGACATTGCGACATCGATCTTGACTAGTCCTTCACAGCAACTGGTCACTGCATTCGATCCGGCGATCACTGCATCCACTGCGAACACGCAACCGCAAGTCGTCGATCAAAACGGAAATCGCGTTCTTCCGCGAGGAGCCTCACGAGCAAACCAAGTCGGCGGTATCGAAGACGCATTGTCGGAGTTTGATGCTCAGTTCAGCAGCTTCGTTGGTTACAACACCACGGATCGACCGAGAAACGTTGGCGCAGGAAACGTCTTCAATCCACAGTTCTTCCAAGCAAACGATGGAACGATGCAGTCGGCTCTCAGCAAGCGTATCGCAACTGGCGGTGTAGTTACCGCTCGAAGCCAAACCATCTACTCCGAAAACAACATCTTCACCCAAGGTTTCGGAGCAAACGGAAACTTCGGTCGGCAAACACCTAGCGACTACACGCAAATCCTCGAAGCCCAAGTTCAACACCCGCTAATGCGTGGCCGTGGCACGATGGTCAATCGTATCCCCGTCGTTCTTGCTCGAATCAACGAAGACGTTTCGCTTGGTCAATACGAAGAGCGAATTCGAAATCTAGTCAAAGAAGTCGAAGTTGCTTACTGGGACCTTTACCTTAGCTATTGGAATGTCGAAACGGCTAAGATCGCTCGCGACAGCTCCCTTCAAGTTTGGCGAGTTGCCAATGCGAAGTATCAAGCTGGTCAAGGACAAGTCTTCGCGGAAGCTCAAGCGAAAGCTCAGTACCACCAATTCGAAGCTGCATTGAATGCCGCATTAGCCGGTGCGTCCGTTCCAGGTTCTGATCCGGGCGTTTATGGCCGCGAGCGACGCTTGCGACATTTGATGGGCTGGGCGGCAACCGACGGGCGTCTGATTCGTCCTACAGATAAACCAAATATCGCTCGAACCGATTTTGATTGGTGGACCGTGCAAGGCGAAGCATTGATGCGAAACATTGACCTCCGTCAGCAAAAATGGCAAATAAAAGCACGTGAGATGGAGTTGATCTCCTCCAAGAATCAAGTCCTTCCGGATGTGAACGTATCAGCATTGTATCGCTGGCTCGGCGTGGGTGACACACTCAACAGCCGAAGCGGTTCTGCACAGAACTTCCCTAACGGTCCACAGAGTGCAACGGATAGTTTACTCACCGGAAACTTTAATGAAGCGGCTTTTCGATTGGAATTCACTCCGGCTGCTTATGGAGCTCGACGCCAACTAGCCTTGGTTCGAAATAGTCAACTCGCATTGGCTCGCGAAACGGAAGTGCTTCAAGAAAAAGAAATCGCTTTGATCAATCGTTTGAGCGAAGAGATAAGCCTCATGAAGAGCCACTACGAACAGATTGAGATCAAGCTGAATCAATGGAGTGCCAGCGAGCGTGACGCGAAGGCTTGGACAGATAAATTCGAAGTCGGCGATACCAACTTGGATATGATTCTGGATAACCTTCTACGTAGCCAAGAACGCCGCGCTCGAGCTCAACAAGACTACTATCGATCGGTTACCGAATACAACAAGTCGATTGTACAAGTACATTTGCTTAAAGGGTCGTTGCTGGAATACAACAACATCTGCTTGCAAGAAGGTCCTTGGGCGGAGAAGGCTTACTGGGATGCGGAGGGTCATGCCAAGCGTCGTGATGCCGCTCGCTACATGGACTACGGTGCAAGTCGACCACGAGTCATCTCCGAAGGTGCTTATCAACAGCACACTGGTACCGCCAACGATGGGGCTCGTGTAGGAACGGTTAAATTCAAAAACAATTCTGTTCCGACACCTTCGAAAGAATCAAGCGACAATATTACTCCGCCAAAACCCGACGTAGAAGGCACATCTGGCCCGACGACCAAGACTCCGATCGAAGAAGCCCCGACCGGATCGACGGAAGAGCTACCAAGCTTGAAAGCGAACTCGCAAAACAATCGTCGCGTGTTCCGACAAGCTGGCTACATCCACACGCAATCATCCACACCATCGAACATGATTCGATAGCATAAAACAATAAGGATATCCAGGATCGCTTAGGAATCCATCCAAAAACAGCAGTGCTGTGAACGAGGTCAGGGGGACCTTCCGTGGGCGCAATTGCAAACCGCAAAGTTTGCAAAAGCGCCCACGGTTTTTTTATGCAAGTTCACCTGGGGATAGTCAATCCAACCGAACAGCCTAATCAGGGACTTCTCAACATGCCACTTTCACCAAGGCAGTCTCTAAGAGAAACCGTGGATTTTATGATTTAACGAATTGACCCGACTTGGCGAAAAGCATTCCAGCTTAAGATATTGACGTTTTGTCTTTTCCATCATTGGTTGTAACGAAGGGTGTTGAAAACTATGATACGTGTAGTGCTTGGAAAAAATTGTCTTCCTTAGCACCTCTCCTTCCTGTGAAAGTTTGCGTCTATGTCCGTCTACAGCCTCATAGGTCGAAAGCCATTTCGATCGTTACTAATCAGATCTTTTAGTTTGATAATGCTTAGCCTCGTTACAACCGGCTGCGCACCCGCCAAGCCGAACACAGTGGCTCCCGATACAACTGCAAATCCAAGTACAGAGTCGAATCCGGAATCGTCTGTATCCGCAGGCGGCGTCAAACGATTGGTGTTTATCACCAATGGTGACGATCCATATTGGGACGCACTTCGTAGCGGGCTCAATGATGCTAACGAGAAGCTAAAGCTCGGCGATAAAGGACTCAAAGCGGTAATGGACGTCAACGATGGGACTCCCCAAGGGCAAATCAATAAGCTCCGTCAATTGCAATCGCAGCCCGATGTCGCCGGCGTTGCGATTTCGGTTATCAATGCAAGTAACGCTGTGATCGCAGGCGAAATGGCCAAGCTGCAAGTCAAAGGGATTCCAGTCATTGCCGTCGATAGCGACATCGATCGAAGCAAGTATCGCGATTCAAGAAGCTTCTATTTGGGTACAGACAACATTGTCGGTGGACGCGTGCTCGGACAAGCAGCCAAGATTATCTTAGAAGCTCGCGGCAAAACCGCTGGCGGATATGTCCAGTTTGCTGGATTCACCGATGTCGATAACGCAAGTGCTCGAATGAACGGAGTCCGTGAAGCTCTGGGAGATGGCTTCACCGAGAAGGATCGAATGAGCGACGAAATGGACCTCTCCCGCGCCAGAGATAACGTGCGAAACGCTATCAACAACCATCGCGCGGATCTTGTCGCACTGGTTGGTATCTGGGCCTATAACGCTCCTGCGATTGCACAAATTGTTGACTCCTCAAATTTGCGTAAAGACATCACGGTTGTGACCTTTGATGCACAAGCAGAAGCTATCGCCGATATGGCCAAGGGACGCATTGATGCGATGGTCGTTCAGAATCCATTCATGATGGGATTTGAAACAGCGAGATTGCTTACTGCACTTCTCGAAAAAGATGAAACAACCCTCGACACAATGTTTCCAAATCGTAAACAACCGATTAGCGAAAACCCGACTGCAGACATCTTCACAACCGGCTTGCGATTGGTTGCTCCCGAGAGCGATACAAGCCTCAAAAAAGATCAATTCGATGACAAGATTGTTGAATTCATGACACTTTCGGAATTTCAAGCGTGGCTGGCTAAATACAACTTGAAGAGCTCCTAATGTTCGGCGATTCAAAACTGCTCAAATCGATCAGCTCGATCTTGAGTATTCGCGGTAATGAGCTTTCACTTGTCTTCGCGATCATTGCAATCATCGGTACCACGATCGCTTTGGATAGCAGCCGAAGCTACATCGAGTATCCAGGCACCAGCGCGATAGATGTTCTACGCAATGCCTCGCTGTTAACGATCTTTGCTCTCGGCGCGTCGGTGATCATCATCAGCGGCGGAATCGATTTGTCAGCCGGTTCGATGATCGCTTTTTCCGGAACAGTGATCGCGTGTTCGATGCTTGGCTTGCAGAGCCTTGGTACTCCCGAATCGCCGACAGCGTCGTGGATAGTCATCAGCGGCGGGATATGCGCAGGTCTACTAGCTGGATTCCTTGTCGGTAGCCTTCATGCGTGGTTGATCATCTCAGTGGGGCTTCCTCCCTTCGTGGCAACCCTCGCGACGTTGGTGGGACTGAGATCGCTTGCACGAATACTTGGCGAATCCACGACAAGCGTGCTGCTATCGGCGAAAAAATCGCAGATCCCGATCGAGCAGCCTTTCTACACGGACTTCCTCCGCGAAAACGTTTGGATCTGGATTGCAACTGCTATCCTGCTTGCGATTTTCACCGCAGTTTTACTTGGCTATACCATTCTCGGCCGTCATCTATACGCAATGGGTGGCAATGAACAGGCCGCATTACTCAGCGGACTTCGCACCGATCGACTCAAGTGGTTCGCATACGTTTTTGGCTCGATGACAGCCAGCCTTGCGGCAGTATTCTATCTCGCTAACGAAGGGGTCTCAGCCCCCGTCACACAAGCGGTAGGTCACGAGCTCAATGGGATCGCGGCGGCTGTTGTTGGTGGTTGTTCCCTTCAAGGCGGAATTGGGACTGTCTCGGGTACTCTGCTAGGTGCACTCTTTTTGCGAACTGTCATCGATGCTGTCGCCAAGATCATCAAGACCGGCGCGGATGTTTGGCAAGGTATCATCGTGGGAGTGGTTGTTGTCCTGGCAGTAACACTCAGCCAATACCGATCTTCTCGAGCCGCAGGTCGCAAGCTCTTCGCAGGCCCTCTTGGATTTTTAGCGATTGTAATCCTCGCTTCCCTGACCGGTTTTTTAGTCGCGACGACCTCCGGTGCAACAATTGGTTTTTCGGCATTCGCCCTGTTGGCAGCCCTGATGCTTGGCTATCGAACCTTTGAGAGCTATAGGTAAAGCTACACTTCTTTCCGTCTCCCCCACCAGCCAGAGCAAACGAACTTACAACCTAAGCAATAATCAAAACAACTCGAGATCCAAAGGATTCTCCGAATTGCCAGACTCCAACAGCACACCACTCATCCAACTAAAACGGATTGGGAAATCGTTCCCAGGAGTTCGCGCCTTGGATGAAGTTTCTTTTGATGTGGCTCCAGGTGAACTGCATGCGATTTGTGGTGAAAACGGAGCAGGCAAAAGCACCTTGATGAAGATCCTCTCCGGAGTCATTACACGCTACGAAGGTGATCTTGTTATCGATGGAGAAAAAGTATCCTTCACATCGACTCGCGATGCAGAGGCAGCAGGGATCAGCATCATCCATCAGGAACTGAATCTCGTTGAGCAACTTTCGGTTTCTGCGAACATCTTCATGGGACGCGAGCTCCAGCATCGCTTTGGTTTTCGGAACGATCGTCTGATGAATGCTCAAGCGAAAGAGCTTTTGCTTAGCTTGGAATGCACGATCGCACCCAAGACGCTTGCCGGTTCCCTGCGTGTTGGCGATCAACAGTTAATCGAAATTGCCAAGGCTCTTAGTCTTCAGAGTCGAATCTTGATCATGGACGAACCGACAAGTGCATTGACCGAATCCGAAGTAGCGAGACTCTACCGAGTAATCGAAAAGCTGCGATCTAACGGAACGACAATACTGTACATCTCACACAAAATGGATGAAGTCTTTCATCTATCCAATCGGATCACCGTCCTTCGCGACGGTCAGTTCATCAAGACATTAGAGACCGCATCGACCTCACCGAAAGAAATCACGCATCTCATGGTGGGGCGGCAATTTGAA
>JANODQ010000201.1:0-9069 GCA_031412775.1 Pirellulaceae bacterium
GATTTGGGTTACTTCCGAGTCGGGCAAGATGCCACCGTCTTCATGGATCCGAGTTCGTTTCCTAGGACAGCAGACTTCCAAGGCCCCAACGGTGTTGTAAACTCGCGACAAGGACTTTGCCGGATGACACTGCCACTAACAGAACGAGTCTTTTGGGCTTCCGCCGTCGAGCAACCTTTTTCCGACATCACGACCAATGCGCAAGGCATCAACATTCAGGACTCGCCTGACTTTACCAATCATCTTCGATTCGAATCCGACTTGTTAAGGTTTCAGACTGCCACCATTCTGCGATCGCTCGGTTATCGTGCGACCGGTCAATCGGTTGATCGCGAGCTTGGATGGGGCGTGAATATCACGAGCAACTTTCATCCATGGGCGGCTTGCTTCGGCACTAATCCGCTGCGCGATGCCGACCCAGGCCCGCTTACACGGAGCCGAGTCATTCTTCAGTACGCGACCGGCTCGGGAATCGGGCGTTACTTCCAGGACTCCAGTGGCCAGGGGCTTGATGGAGCTATCGACGCATCCGGGCAATTTCTAGCTTTGGATATCTCGGGTTGGACTACCGCTTACGAGCAGTGGCTCTCGAAGAAGTGGTTAGCTAATTTTGTTTGCTCGGGGTTAAAGGCAAGTGGTACGAACGCGATGGCTGCGAATACGTTCAATAACTCGACCTATGTTGCAGCTGGTTTGTGGTGGATTCCCGTTGGAAATGCATCCATCGGAGCCGAGTACCTTTGGGGTGAACGCGAAAATCTCGATGGGCAAAGCCGAGCGGCGGATCGGCTTCAGACCGCATTTGTGTATAGCTTCTAATCCAGTGGCATAGGCTTCCAGCCCGTGTGTTCTAGGATTCACAGCCTGGAAGCCTATGCCACAATCTGCGCTGCAACACTTTGTGAGCGTACAGGGTGAATCACTGGTAACTGGTGAATTGCCAGACTACACTCATCATTAATCTCGTCGGTACTCGACGTGATTAGTCATCTACCGAGTTTCCTCACATCTTCCCTTGAGTTCTTGAGTCGCAATGAGCAATGATCTGATAGTCGTTCTGGGTCTTCTCGTCACTGCGATTGTCATGTTCGCGATCAATAAGCCGCGGATGGATGCAGTTGCTCTGATCATGTTGGTCGCTCTGCCGTTTACCGGTGCGGTCACGATGGGCGAAGCGTTGTTGGGTTTTAGCGATCCCAACATTGTGTTGATAGCGGCTCTCTTTGTAATTGGTGACGGGTTGGTACGCACCGGCGTCGCAAGAAGGCTTGGCGACTGGCTGACGGCGAGGGCTGGAAACAGTGAAACGAAGTTAATGGTGTTGTTGATGATTGTCGTTTGTGGGTTGGGATCGACAATGAGCTCGACCGCTGTAACCGCAATCTTTATTCCGGTCATTCTTAGAATCTCATCGGTCACAGGGACCGCTGCGAGCAAGCTGATGATGCCATTGAGCATGGCGGCTTTGATTAGCGGAATGATGACCCTCGTTGCGACGGCTCCGAACCTGGTTGTCAACAGCGAGTTGATTCGTCAGGGAAAAGACGGCTTTCACTTCTTTAGCTTCACACCATTTGGTCTTCCCGTACTCGTCCTGGCAATCGTCTACATGTTGTTTGCGAGGCGGTGGTTGCCTGATACTAAGAAAGATAACAACGCTGTGACCTCCGGTCGGCCGAGTCTCGCCGATTGGATTAAGCAGTATAGTTTGGCGGGTCGCGAGCATCAGTATCGAATTGGTCAGGGATCCAAGTTAAATGGTAAAACGGTTGAAGAAATAGCGATTTCGAATACCTTTCAAGCGAGTTTGATTTCCATTCAACGCGATGGAAGACTCCTTCAACCAACTCGATCAACTGAGCTACTGACGGGCGATATTTTATTGCTTGATTCGCCAGTACCGACTGAAGAAGTTTCGCAGATCACAAAGGATTATTCGCTCGAATCGATGCCGCTGTCGGGAGCGTATTTTTCCGATCGAACGCAAGAAATCGGGATGTCGGAAGTCATTCTTCCGGCTGATTCGGAGTTTATTGGTCAGACGGTAGTTGGTGCGCGGTTTCGCGATAGCACAGGATTGACGGTCATTGGATTGCGTCGGGGACGTGTAGCACACGAGAGCAATCTACAAGAGGAGAAGCTCAAGATTGGTGATACGCTACTCCTAATCGGTCCTTGGAAGTCGATTCAGAACTTGCAAAAAGGCAATAAAGGCGTTGTTGCACTGAGCCTGCCGGTCGAATTTGATGAAGTGCTGCCAGTGGCTGGTAAAGTCTTGCAAGCGGTCTTCTGTTTGTTTTTGGTCGTGGGATTGATGGTCAGCGGGCTAGTTCCCAACGTCCAGGCAGCGCTACTTGGATGCTTATTGATGGGCGTCTTGGGCTGTGTGACGCTGGAGAGTTCGTATCGATCGATTGATTGGAAGACGATCGTCTTGATCGTTGGAATGCTTCCGTTTTCTACAGCTTTGCAGCGAACTGGCGGAGTCGACTTGGCCGCCGAAGGGCTGATGTATGCGACAAGCGAGCTCGGAACGCATGGCGTTCTTGCTACTCTGTTTATCATCACAGCCATGCTCGGAATGTTCATCTCAAATACAGCAACTGCGGTGTTGATGGCCCCGGTTGCCATCGCGATGTCGGAGGATCTGGGAGCTTCCGCTGCTCCTTTTGCAATGATCGTTGCCTTGGCTGCTTCGACTGCTTTCATGACGCCAGTCTCCTCGCCTGTAAACACGTTGGTGGTTACCCCTGGAAACTATTCGTTTGGTGACTTTGTAAAAATCGGAGTTCCGTTCAGCATTGTTGTTATGATCGTTAGTGTAATTATGGTTCCTCTGCTTCTGCCTCTCTATGCAGCCGTTCTTCCATAACCAATTCGTTCACGTAAGAAAGATATTCAGATGAGTGCACCAGTGGATCAAGAGGCAATCGCCTCGGGGCGGAAATCGATCGTCGAGCGATTCCTCGATGTGGTTGCGACGGTCGGGAACATGGTGCCTCACCCGGCTGTTATCTTTTTAATTTTGATCGCCATGATGGTGGTTGTTTCGCATGTGTTGTACATGCTCGGAACAACCGTGAATTTTCAAGTTCTGAATCCAGAAACACATAAACTCGATGATATTCAAGCAGCGGCCAGAAGTCTGTTGACGGTCGATGGAATTCGATTTATCTACACTTCGCTCATCCCGAACTTTATGGGATTCTCTGCGGTCGGTTTGATGATCGTTGCAATGGTCGGAGTCGGTGTGGCTGAGGAAGCGGGACTTGTCAATGCATTAATTCGCAAGTTGGTCGTGATCGCGCCAAGCTGGGCTTTGACTTATATTTTGGTTTTCGTAGGAATCATTTCGAGTATTGGGGCGGACGCGGGGTACTTGGTTTTGATCCCGCTGGCAGGTGTAGCGTTTCTCAGTATCGGTCGGCATCCTATCGCCGGGATCGCTGCTGGATTCGCCTCTGTCGCAGGGGCTTTCACTGTAAACATGTTAATCAAGCCGCTCGATGCGGTTCTTACCGAGTTTACGAACGATGCGATTCATTTGGTCGATCCATCGGTGTCGATTGGACTGACAGCCAACCTTTGGTTTTCTATTGCGTCGGTCCCATTTCTCACCGTCATTATTACGCTGATCACAACAAAAATGATCGAACCGCGTTTGGGAGTTTATGAAGGTGCGAAACCCGTTAACAATGAGCAAGGAATGACCGCCGAAGAGTCACGGGGACTTTTGTATGCGACGCTTGGACTGGTCGGCGTATTGGTTTTCTTCGGATTGATTTCGCTTCCTGAAGGAGCACCGCTTCGCAATCCAGACACCGGTACTTTGATCGGTAACTCGCCATTCATGAACGGATTGATCGCACTGATTATGGTGCTGTTTCTTGTAACCGGGGTCGCTTATGGAATAGGTGCCAAAACAGTCAATAACATCTCTGATGTCATTAAAGCAATTACCAAATCGGTTAGCGGTCTGGGTGGGACTATCTTTTTGCTGTTGATTATCAGCCAGTTTGTAGCGTACTTTAACTACAGCAATTTGGGGACGATCCTTGCGGTGAACATGTCGAACGTTCTGAAGGATGCAAACGTGGGGCCTTTTTGGCTGCTGATCGGATTTATCTTCGTAGTTGGTATTCTTGATTTTTTGATTTCGGGTGCGATTGCGAAGTGGGCAATTTTCGCTCCGATCTTCGTGCCGCTGCTGGTCAAATTGGGAGTTGACCCGGAAGCGGTGCTTGCCGCCTACCGAATCGGTGATTCGCCGATCAACATGATCACGCCACTGAACGTTTACTTCGCAATGGTCGTTGGATTTGCGCAGAAGTACGACAAGAACGCTGGCGTTGGAACGATCGTATCGCTGATGCTGCCCTACGTTGTAATTATGTTCTTGCTCTGGACTGGACTCTTTGCGGCGTGGTTCCTCATGGGACTGCCATGGGGCATTTAGCATTCGTTTTAAATGCGTAGTCGCGTCTCTCCGAGACGCGAGTCTAAATCGTGAGTATTTCGAATCTTGACGAGTCGCAACGACTCGAAAGGCACCGACATACCTGCAAGCGAGATTCGTTTATATTGATAGAGAATCGGTATCGGTGGCCTTGCGTTAAGCCGCTTTTATATTTTCAAGAACCGACCAACAGAAAGCCAAATTGATGACTACCAAAACGATACCACTCGATACAAAATCGGCTGAAGAACACTTGATGCGGTTTCTCAAGGTCAAGGGGCTGAGTGGCGAAGAAACAGCGATCGCGGCCGCGGTTGCTGACGAGCTAAAGAAGGTTGGTGTCCCCGCTTCGGCGATCCGGCACGACACGGTTCACGCGAGAATTGATTTACCAACTGAAATCGGCAACATGTTTGTCGATCTACCAGGCACGATCCCCGGTCCTCGTATCATGTTTGCGACTCACCTAGATACGGTCCCGATTTGCGCCGGTGCTGTGCCCATGCGAGAAGGCGATAAGATTGTCACGGACGGTTCGACCGGCCTTGGAGGCGACAACCGGACTGGATGTGCGGTGCTGGTGACGTTGGTAGAGACGCTTCTGAAAAACAATCTCCCTCACCCACCGATAACGCTTTTGTTTACGGTCCGCGAGGAAAGTGGTATTCAGGGCGCGAGAAACATTGATCCCGCAGACATGGCGGGTGCAACGATGTGTTTCAATGTCGACAGCAAAGTTCCAGAAGTGTTCATCATCGGTGCCGTTGGGCAAGAAAGCTGGAACGTTGAAATTAAAGGAAAGGCGGCTCACGCTGGTGTGGCTCCGGAGAAAGGAATCTCGTCAACGATGGTCGCCGCGTTGGCCCTGGCCGATGTGAAGCAAAGCGGTTGGTTCGGCAAAGTTGTCAAGCCGGAAGGATATGGAACGAGCAACCCAGGAGTGTTTGCTGGTAAGGCAGACAAGCCAGCCGGCGATGCTACAAACGTGGTCACCGATTATGTTTACATCAAAGGTGAATCGCGGAGTCCACTGGAGTCGTTTGCGTCTGCTATTACGGCAGCTTATGAAGCTGCCTTTGTGAAAGCGGCCTCGGAAGTCACCGACATCGATGGAGCGACTGCGGAAGTCAAATTCACAAGCCATGCAGCATATCCTCCATTCAATCTACCCGAGGATGCTCCCGCAGTGGTATATGCCAAACGAGCCGCTGAATCGATTGGGCTCAAGCCAAGCACACTCTTCTCGAACGGCGGCCTGGATGCCAATTGGTTCGACAAGCATGGAGTACCAACGGTGACCTTTGGAGCCGGTCAGTATGAAATCCACACTGTCAAAGAGTACATTAACTTGCCTGAGTTCTTCGAAGGCTGCCGCTTGGCCGTTGCTTTAGCGACGCTCGACAGCTAACGGGTTTGTCAAAACAAGTCCGCATTTAACTGAAGAGACAACTGAGATTTAACCCAATCAAACACCTGCTCGCGATCACTCGCAAGCAGCTTCATGGGCGACTTGCTCCAAAAGCTTCGAGGTTTCTGAGCTCTGAAACTTAGTTCTTCGATTTATAAAGATTCAGAGTAATGTGCGATTGGCCTTGATGATGGGCTTCGTGCCAGGAGATGACTTGCAAAACGGTTCGAAGCGTCCAGCCTCGCTGTTCGAAGGCTGCAGGAATCGTCGCAAGGTCCTGGTCGTTGAAAGTCTCAAGCGTCGCAAGCAAATGAGCGCGAGCCAAAGCAAGCGTCTTTCGGATTTCATCAACGGAAGGAATGATTTCGTCGGGAGTACTTCCACCACGAAACCGTTCGACCAACTCGGGGAATGCCGGATCAGTTCCAAGTAAACGCGACGTGGAAAATACTTCTTCAGTGATCGCGACATGCATGAACTGCCATGCTGCATGAGCTCGACCTACGCCAGGACGAAATGCAAGAGCCTCTATGTGCGATGATTGCTTCTCAAATTCAGCAAGTGTCGCCAAGGTCTTCGTGCGATTGAATTGAAAGGCTTGGATATAAGTTTGAATTTCCGACATGGCTGGCGTTCTTTGTTGTGGGTGAGGTTTTAGGGAGGACTAAAAATAGCTGAGCCGATGGCGCTAGCCACGGGTGTTGATTTTGCCACAGTTTGACAGGTCGTACTCGAGGCTACGGCTTAGGAAAAACGACATTCTCATCAGTCGGGGCCTGCGTGGCGAAGATTAAATTTGTAAAGTTGCTGCAATTAATTGTGTTAAACCAAAAGCACTGTGAGCTGAAAATCACAACGTGTGTGAGGGCGATGATTCGGTTTTTTCGCCGATCGCAACCAGCGCGGGACGATAGAATCGCTTCTGCCAATCGATCCAGATCGGCAGAACTTCCGGTGGGGTTGTTTGATCGAGTTCAACGGCAAAGAGCGATCCAACGGGAGCCGAGTCGATCCACTTGTCGAGCAAAAGCGTCATCTCTTCCAGATTAGTTTCCCAAAGCTTGTAAGGTGGGCAAACAAAAACACACCAACGATCTTCCAAGAAAGCCGGAATTCGGAGACTCATTTGCCGAAACTGATCGGGCAGATTCTGGTGCCACTTGAAGGTGTCGCCGCGATGCACGATCAATTGGTCGATGACTCCAAGACGGGTAGCGTTCGCACGAATCTCGTTGGCGGCTCGGTCGAGCAACTCAATCGCGACCGCTGCTGTGGCTCCACGCGAGATGGCTTCGATGGCAAGAATTCCCGAACCGGCAAACAAATCGCAAGCAATAAATCCTTCTAAATCAGCTCCCAAGAGATTGAACATTGCCTCCCGGGTTCGGTCTTTCATTGGCCGTGTCCGGGGATCGGTTTGGAATTCGAGGGTTCGCGAACGGAGATCGCCGCCAATAACACGAAGCTTCCCGACGAGGTCCGAATTGTTGGCTTTCGATCTTTTAGGGGGTTGCTTAGTCATTCGAACAGATACTGATCTGAGGCGTTTAGGTAAATTTTTGTTGGCGTTATCGCAAACCTGCTACTGGTCTTTGCCCGGGTTAAACTTGGAAAAAAGGGAAGACTTCATCAGTGCCCCGTTTTGCGGAGATTGCGACTCAGTTACACTGTATAGGGAAATTTGGTTTTGAGGAGAGTAGGCATCGCTGACTTGCGGTGTCGGGCAGATTGCCCTTGCTGGCTATTCGTGTATAGCTAAACCCCACTAAACCGGCTCAGTACATCTCGGAGTTCGTTGAATGAAAAAAGTTGAAGCAATTGTTCGTCACTTTAAGCTTGAAGATGTCAAGAACGCTTTGACAGAACAGGGCATTCACGGAATGACTGTGAGCGAGGTCCGGGGATACGGTCGCCAAAAAGGTCACACCGAAATTTATCGCGGTACTGAGTATGCAGTCGACTTTGTTCCCAAGGTAAAAATAGAAGTCATCTGCACAGACACGAATCTCCAAACAGTCTTGGACACGATCGTGAAAACGGCTCAAACCGGACAAATCGGAGATGGGAAGATATTCGTGTACAGCCTTGAAAATTCGATACGGATTCGAACGGGCGAAACTGGCGAGGAAGCGCTATAAGTCGTGCCCTTCTTGAATGGCTCCTCTCCAAATCTGATCGCCAAGGCCCTTTTATCAGAAGTCGTCTCGGCCCGTGTGAGCTTGCAGGAAGGTCGGCTAAAAACTAGTCAGCAACATGCCGAGGGGGCTCCCGGCTTACAAGTCTGTTATCGCTGGACCTCGATAGTTGATGAGGTAGTTCGCTCTCTGATTGAAGCGGCTATACGCGAATCAGGATGCGAATCGCTTCGAAACTCTTTCGCTTTTGTAGCGCATAGTGGCTATGGTCGTCGTGACCTAGCCCCTTACTCTGATATTGACATCATGCTTCTTTATGATGGGGTATCCGAAGAACGCATTACTCCGCTGGCACGTGCGTTCTCGCTCATGATTGTCGATGCGGGGCTGCAACCCGGGTTTTCTATTCGAACTCCCAGGCAAGCGATCAAACTCTCGGCTCGGGACGCCACGATCTTGACCGCACTGGTCGAATGTCGCACTCTCGCCGGCAACGAAGAAATGGCGAGAGCATTCCAGGCCAAGTTCCAGCGGTTCGTCCACACCAATCAACGTCGATTTGTCCGCATGATTGTCGATGCTCGAGTGGAGGAACGTCAAAAATTTGGTGAGACGGTTTACTTGCTTCATCCCAATTTGAAGCGATCGCAAGGGTGCTTGCGGGACATCCAATGGGTTCGTTGGATCGGGTTTGTTTGTTATGGAGAATCAGATCCGGAACAACTAGTTCAAAAAGGTTTCTTGATGCCCGAGGATTTCCGTTCCCTACGGATCGGCTACCAGTACCTTCTTCGCCTCCGAAACCAATTGCACTTTGATGCTGGCCGCAGCCAAGATTCACTCGACCGATCTCAGCAAGTCCGCCTTGCAACCGCGTTCGGATTCCAAGGCAAAGAAGGCCTGCTTCCGGTCGAGGAATTCATGCAAGAGTACTTCAAACGAACGAGCGAGATACGTTATTCATCAGCCCACTTTGTCGACTCCTCTGAAGTCGGCTCGCCCACATTAAGGGCGATGGCAAAAATGATTGCCTGCCCGATAGGTAACGATTTTTGGCTTGGATTTTGGTT
>JANODQ010000202.1:0-2899 GCA_031412775.1 Pirellulaceae bacterium
CATCTTTAACAGTCTTGAACGTATCAACCTTCAGGTACTACATTCATGCAGATAGTTGTACGAATCGTGCTGATGAATGCAACATGTTTTCGACAATTTTTCCACGGCAGATTAACGTTTTTTCCACAGTTCATTTACATGTCGTTCAGCTCGACGTCTTGACATGTTCGGAAATGGTAAACATGACACGGTGACTGGTAAAAACAGATCAACAAGAGTTGTTGATGAATACCATAAAATTCATTGGGATTTCTTCATGTGCAAACGTGGATTTGCTAAAACAGGCTCTCTGGATGTCACTTTACTTCCTGTCTTCGACGGGAGACACAGTTAGTGTAAAATGTACACGAACTGTGTTGAAAAAAAATTCAATTTTTTTTTGTTACGAGTCCCAATGGACCTTACGAACGAACCGTTGTGATGATTTAGAGTTCACGCGTTCCGCCTTGAAGGTTTTGAAAGTTGATGATTCCTATTGCGACGAAGAAGAACGCGAGCATGTTTTCATGTATTCGGAGTGCTCCGAAGACGATTGCAACACAGACCACGATGCTCACTTTGGTTGCCTCTTCGAATCCACTGCTACGTTGATACCATCCGATAGCACTTTGGACGATGCGTCCACCATCGAGAGGAAGGACTGGTAACAAATTCAAGAGCGCCCAGAAGATGCTCGTAAAGATCGCCGCATCGATCAGGCCTGTCCAAGCTGCGTTGGAAAAAGGTTCGGACATCGGCAACGGTACACCGAGACTTCCCAATATCCAGTCAAGCTGTCCCATGGGATGACCAATGAAAAAGGCAATCGCTGCGACGCTAAAGCCCAGAAGTAGTTGCAATGCCGGGCCTGCCGCGGAGATCACGATTTGGTTCCAGTGAGTCAGTCGCGAACGGCGAAAACCACCCGCACCGTCGGGAATCGCTAATCCTCCCATGTGATGAAGCACAATATGGGAGCTGATCCCATAGTATCGCATGGCAAGGGTATGTCCGAGTTCATGAATTAGGATCGAAACAAAGCTTACGCCGATCCAAATGGCCAGCAACACGCCGACGCCGGGAGTAACAAGTTCGTTCTGGAAGTAGAACTCATCTAATCCACGAGCCCAATCGTATCCAAAGACAGCCGAGAAGACCCAAAAGGTCCACGCTACACGAACCGGGAAGCCTAAAAAATAAAACTCCCAGTCGTAGGGACTGCGTACGGGATCGCTAAATAACATGCATACTCCAACAGAGAAACTAACAGAGAAACCCGTGCAGGGCCTGGAAGCCACCCGTCAATCGTTCGCTTCGGAGGACAGTCCCTGAGACCATAGATAATCACAACGTAGTGTAGTGCAGCGAGCAACAATGCTACAGCCGCAGAGCAACACACGCAGCGAAAGCTTGTTGCGGAAATTTATAGCGTTACGCCGCGACGCTCAGCCAAAGTTCGCATCGCGAACTCGAAGTACGGGAACGGGACCTTCTTATTGCGGCGTTGGGACCAGACATAGACCATGTTCACCATCGCCCGTGGTATTTGGCCATTGTCCACCGCCAGTAGAACGCGGTCCAAAAACTCTTGCTGCTCGGGAAGGAAAACACGTAGGCCGTTTTGAAGCTGCACGCGGAGCTCGACCGAGTTCAAGTCCAGCATCTCTGTCGCCGTGTTCACGTCGGTGCCGGCGATTCCTACCCCTTCCGAGGCGGATTGACCAAGAATGTCACTTTCCATCGCCCCCAATCCGATCATTAACGACATCGCTCCGACTTTAAGCCGCGAGGATCGAAATGAGAGCGTGTTGAATGCTGGGAACATCGAAGGATACCTAAATAGACTTTCCTAAATAGACTTTAAGGCAGAGAAACTTCTCTATCTACGAATGGTCATAGCAAACGCCGCACGATCACAACAAGAGAGATTCAACTGTATTCAAATCGACACACTGAATTCAAATCGAGTGCGACATGAAAGCTTGATTGTTAGTAAACAACCAGCGTTATCTTGCCTGCGTACCTTACCAAGCAATATTCCCCGAGCAGTGGCACTCGATTTGTTTAGTAGTCACGTATCGGTTTCATAAGCGCTTCGAGTCTTTTGTTGCTTTTGGGTGTCGTCATATGTGTAGCATACTTTTTCGGAAATTGAGTTTGAGTTCACATGCTGTAGTTGTCGCTTGGACGATTGGAGTCTCGCTTTGCGGTTTGTCGCCGGTTCACGCGAGTAATCCATGGGGGCGGACAATTGGCGAAGCAATCGCGCTGCGTGATGTGACTCGCGATATGCGAAATCGATCCGAACGGCTCTTTCCAAAAACCCCGATCGCATTTTTAGCAACCTCACAGAACGAGACGGCATGTCACGTCTACGAAGCAATTCAGCAAGGAGCCCCAGTTCAACTTATCGCAGGTATGCTCGGTGAATTTCAACGCATTCAACAACGGCTCAATCAAGTCATCTGCGTTGATCGATTCGCAGCCAACGATCATGGGCTTCGAAATTATCGCCGGCTTGTGGAAGACCGATTTCTCGATTTAACAAAGGATCTCGAACGATGTAATTGTGCGACTCCGCGACCTTTACCATCCTACTCGACCTATCGTTTTGACGAACAACTGTTCCTTGGACAACCTTTCAGTAGGCAACCTTTCAGTAGGCAACCTTTCACTGGGCAACCGTTCACCGGGCAACCTTTCACCGGGCAACCTTTCATTGAGTCGCCCGCGCGGCTTCCGCAACTGCGACGCCAAAGTCCTCGTTACGTTCTTCCCGAGCAGAACGGTTTCGGTGAAGCGGTTGAATTCTAGCTTGTGTTGATCAGTGCAATTCTTGAAGGAACTACGGTCAGCTAAGCGACGAGATTTCAAGACCGAAAAGACTTCTCCAAAACGTCAGGACGAAGCTCGCCACAGC
>JANODQ010000203.1:0-19732 GCA_031412775.1 Pirellulaceae bacterium
CACGACTCTACCGAGCAAATATCCGCGTACTTAAAGACTCCCTCGGGAATTAAAATAGATCTCTTTCGTGGCCCAGGCGGAGGCGGTGACCACTTTGAGGCAACTATTTTCGATGACGAAGCTGGCGAACGAATTCAACGAGGTATTCCACCGTTTCGAGGTAGCTTTCAACCAGTCGCACTCGAGCGGAATCAACCCGGTCTCAAGAGCTTGTATGAGACCTCGTTGAAAGGCGAATGGCAGTTAGTGATCGATGCCGATCGTAACCAACGTTTCGGCGTTCTGCACAGCTGGTCCCTGCTTGTCGTTCCACGCAAACAAAAATCGCTCCCAGTGAACGATGAATCTCAAGAGTAAGCCACTTAGCTTAAGCTTTGCATTACTGACTACTTCGTGAGGTAGTTCCCACCGAGGGATGGGGTCGTGAGGTGATGAGGCCTTCTTCGGGGCTGCTGGCTTGCGCATAGAGTCGTTTAGGAATACGACCGGCTAGGAATGATTGGCGACCTGCTAGCGTAGCATGATGCATTGCTGAAGCCATCATGACGGGGTCTCTTGCATGAGCGATCGCAGTGTTCAGCAGGACCCCGTCGGCGCCTAGCTCGAAGGCAATCGAGACGTCGCTTGCAGAACCAACACCCGCATCCACGATCACCG
Organism: Pirellulaceae bacterium; assembly: GCA_031412775.1. GTDB lineage: Bacteria > Planctomycetota > Planctomycetia > Pirellulales > Pirellulaceae > JAIYDQ01. The sequence continues at coordinate 658 of JANODQ010000203.1, forward strand.
GATAATCGGGATCGTCTGACTTGAGATATTCTAAGATAATTCGCAAATTGTTCGGGTTAAGAATGCCTTGTCCAGAACCAATTGGCGAACCTGCGGGCATCACCGCAGTAGCACCCGCAGCCTTCAATCGAACAGCCATAATCGGGTCGTCGCTGGTGTAGCAAAGAACTTGAAAGCCGTCTTCAACCAAACGGCTGCACGCTTCCAATGTCGCCAACGGATCTGGTAACAGAGTCTTGCTATCGCCAAGGACTTCCAGCTTCACCCAATCGAAACCAGGATTTTCGAGCGTCTTTAAAATCTCTCGACCAAGTCTCGCTACTCTAACTGCATCAATCGCGTTGTAGCAACCCGCTGTATTCGGAAGGAGTGTGTAGCGATCCAAGTCAATAAAGTCGAGCAGGTTCTTGCCCTGACCATCGTAGAGCCGCTCCCTGCGAATCGCTACCGTGACGCATCGAGATTGAGACGCCAAGAGCGATGCCCGCATCCCGTCAAGCGTCTCATACTTTCCAGTCCCGACAATCAACCGGCTGTCAAGCGTATGCGTACCGATCTTAAGAGGCTTGTCAGGAACTAGTTCGCTCGAAGCAACCATCGAATTCTCGTTTGTGTTGTGACTGCTCACCCGCCACCTACTAACGTGACCACTTCAATCGAATCATTCTCTTCAACCGTTGTTATTGCGTAACGATTCTTGGGTACGATTTCCAAATTGCGTTCCACCGCACAGAACCGCGAAGGAATACCCGCTGATTGAATCAAATCTTCAATCGTTGTTCCCTCTGGAACACTGGTCGGTTGGCCGTTGAATTGGATGGTATACATGAAACGGGGAGAACTCGTTGAATTTAATTAGAGCTAATGCAAAACGATCGTGTTTCTAAAATAAGGCTATCGTCCTTGGGCTTATTGTACCGCCGTTAGGTTGTGTTGGCTTCATTGAAAGATTGATAAAAGGTTGGTTCTCTTCTATCGCGAACCGAGTGCTGTTGAGAGCGTCACGCGTGTACATTCAGCCTTTCAGCCCTTTTCGTACTCGTGCTCAGGCGTAAGCCGGTACGCGTACTCGATTGGACTCCAAACCAATCGAGTACGAGTACGTGTACCATTTCATTGAGTACGAGCTGTTCGGAGAGACGGAGCTATGTAGCTTTCTCGAATGCCGAGTCGAAGGCGCGGCCGCTTGGTGCAAAGTCCATTCGCTTGACGAACTGCGCTGCCTCACGAGCGCCAAACTCGCGATCCATTCCGCAGTCTTCCCATTCGACACTCAGTGGACCTTGATACCCAACGTCATTCAACGCGCGAATAATCTCTTCGAAGTTCACGTTTCCACGGCCCGGCGATCGGAAGTCCCAGCCACGACGCGGATCGCCAAAGTTGAGATGGCTTGCAAGAATGCCCGAACGACCATTGAGCTTGGTCGTCGCGTCCTTTACGTGCGCATGATAAATTCGATCCGGGAAAGCTCTTATGAATTCGACTGGATCAACGCCTTGCCATAGCAAGTGGCTTGGATCGAAATTGAAACCAAACTCTTCGCGATGTCCGATAGCTTCGAGTGCCATTTGAGCTGTATAGATGTCAAATGCGATTTCCGTTGGGTGGACTTCTAATGCGAACTTCACACCGCACTCGCCAAAGACATCCAAGATCGGATTCCAACGATCGGCGAACTGCTTGAAACCATCATCGATCATCGACTGAGGCACGGGAGGGAACGAGTAGTTCAAATGCCAAATGCTGGAACCAGTAAATCCGTTCACAACGCCGACACCGAACTTCTTCGCGGCACGTGCGGTATTCTTCATTTCTTCGATGGCTCGTTGGTTGACCCCATCTGGCTTTCCATCGCCCCAAACGTACGGAGGCAAAATGGACTTATGACGCGCGTCGATGTTGTCGCAAACGGCTTGGCCAACTAAATGAGCACTAATGGCATGGCATTGCAGAGAGTGTGAATCGAGTAACGCTCGCTGTGCATCGCAGTACTTACTGTCGGCGATTGCTTTATCGACTTCGAAGTGATCGCCCCAGCAAGCAAGTTCAATTCCATCGTAGCCAAAGTCCTTTACCATCTCGGCCATCTTGGCAATCTTCAAATCGGCCCACTGGCCAGTAAACAAAGTGACAGGTCGTGCCATGCTGAGAGGAACTCCAAAATACGGTAAATGAAAGCGGGAAAGCCCCGAAAACCAATCAGAAAAGAATATCAGTCTTTACAGAAGTCGACAACGTGTGACGAGCTTCTCCGCCCAAGCTACGAGCCAACAGTCCTCTTAGGCTGTCCCAGGTAGATTAAACCACCGATTGCCGCGACCAAAATCAGAAGCAATCGATAAAGTGTGGCTACCAACAATCCTGAAAATGGCGAGTATTCTCCAGCCAGTTCTTTAAACAATCTCGCTACGGCGACTTCCTGAACGCCGATCCCGCCTGGGGTCAGGGGCAACGCGGCCGCAGCAAATGCAGGTGGAACAACCATAAAATGCTGACCAAGTTTCGGCGAACTTTCGAAGTACAACGAACGCGAAACGCAGTACATTCCAAGCGTCAACAACGTATGGACCATGCAGCTCATTATGATCAAGGTCATTACTAGAGCTGGCTTTTTATAGAACAACAGCCCGGCCGTAGAAGACCTGTGAATCGTCCTACCAACCAGCGGCAAACGAATCATCCAGGCGGGCAACAACCGATCCCCAAACAAAGTGATCACCGTAAGAGCGATCACTCCGACACAGGAAAAGAGCCACGCTCCGTAAAGAATATACTTCAAATTTGGCGACAGAACTGTTATGTGAACTTGGAGCCCAATGGCGGCTACTATCAGCAGTCCCAGAAGTCCGATCGCTCGATCGACAAGTACCGATGCGGCCACTTCGGTCCGTTTCCCGGGCGTCTGTCGCGATGCTGCGACGGCCTTAAAGAGATCGCCTCCGACTGCCCCAAGGGAAACAAAGTTGAACAAATTCCCAAAAAAGCCGAGTCGAATCGCCTCCCAAAAACCAAACGCGGAAGGCCCGCACAAAGCTCGCACAAAAATATACCATCGTGCAAAGCTAACGATGTGTCCGGCGAGTACAACCAAGAACGCTAATCCAAGGAGGTACCAGTGCTTGTCGGCAACGACCAAGGCGTCCCAATCGGCACGCTTGAATGTAGATCCAACCCAGCATAGAATGGCAATCAATATTGCACATTTCAAGCCGATCAACCACCACTTCGATGACGGTCGCCTCAACGCGTTGGAGGCCGGAACATCCAAGGCATTTTACCGATCGAATATCTTCTTCAACGCGTAAACCGTCACTGCTCGACCAGCTCGGGCAATGGACGTTGTAAGCGGAATTTGCTTGGGGCAAACCGCTACGCAATTCTGAGCGTTGCCGCATGCTTGAAGTCCGCCAGGTGCCATCAGAGCTTCCAACCTCTCATCAGCCATGTTCTTTCCGACTGGATTGGAATTGAAGAGCATCGCCTGCGAGATAGCGTGCGGGCCAACGAAACCTTCGTCATAGGCTTCGTTACGACGCTTCTTAAGGTCGTCTTCGGCTTCGTTAGGCTGACGTTGTAATTCAATTTTAGTAAATTGCGGGCACGCGTCCAAGCAGCAGCCACAGCTCATGCACTGGCTCAAAGGGTAATCGCGTTCTTGGTCGTCGCGAGAGATCTTTGGACCGGCTCCCATGTCGTAGTAACCATCAACAGGGACCCACGCCTTGACTCGTTGAAGAGCCCGAAAGAGTCTCGATCGATCGACGGAAAGATCTCGAATGACGGGAAACTTGTTCATCGGACGCAGTTCAATCTCTTCAGGCGATTGCTCAAGAAGTCGGTCGACTAGGGCCGAGCAACTTTGACGAACACGACCATTGATGACCATCGTGCAAGAGCCGCAAACTTCTTCCAAGCAACCACAATCCCAGCTCACTGGTGCTACAGCACTCCCATCGCTAGTCTTGCTTTGAGCAGCTACCTTTTGGAGGACACTGATCACGTTCATGTCCGGTTCGTAATCTACTTGGTGCCGCTCCCAATACTGAGGCTTACCGGGAGCGTCTTGTCGTAGGATTCGAACATTGACCTTCTGAGGCTTACGTCGCTCCTTGGCGACTTCTGGTGTTGCAGCGATCATCTTATTTTTAAACTCGGAATTTGTATTGTTGCGGTATTGGTTCGCCTGCCGTCAAACGGGAGGCGATGCGAATGTTAAAGCGAAAATGCCGTGAACTCAATTATATCCAAAGGTTGTTGCTAGACGCCTACAAGTTGCTTTTCCGAAGTCGATGCCTTGGGTTGATTCAGTGCCTTTGCGGCCCCGCGTTCCTTCCAAACTTCTTCGATTACTTCAGCACCGACTAAACCATAAAGTCTTGGACGAGGTGGAATGAGCGAAGTATCGACGTCCTCATACTGGATATCTGGTTCGGTCCCATCGAACGTGGCGACCGACGACTTCAAAAACTGCTTGTTATTCTTCTCGAAGTCATCGCACCATTCTTCCGCTTGTCGACGTCGCTCGATTGGATCTTCAGCCGTCAAATTGTTCTGAGCGAATGCTTCCTTGAAGTGAGCTCCACGACATTCATCGCGTTGCAACGCGCCCTTCAAAATGGTCAAGGCAACGGGGATCATGTCTTGGACCGACTTTGTGAAAATCACGTTCTGATTGGACCAATTGCCAGTGTCACTTAGAGCACACCGCTTGGATCGTTCTTGTAGCTCAAGAACTTTTGCATAAGCTTCGGTGAGTTGGGTATTCTCACGAACAACGGTGGCTGAACGTGTCATGATGTCGCCGAGTTCTTGGTGAATCAGGTAAGGATTCTCCGAGCCGCCGTTACCTGATAGCAGTGCCTTGTGGCGATCTTGTTGTTTGGTAACGGCTCGTTCAAAAATCGTCGATGATATGCTTGCCACAGACTTATTTGACTTTATCCAGTTGATGATGCCCGGTGCACTAAAGAGCCCACTAAAGATACAGCTTAACAATGAGTTAGCACCCAAACGATTTGCACCGTGATACTGATAGTCACATTCGCCAATTGCATAAAGCCCTGGGATGTTCGTCATTTGATTCTTAGGCGAGCCTGGTAGAAGACCACCGTCTGCCGACTTCTCGTAGTCGACCCAAAGACCACCCATGCTGTAGTGAACGGCCGGGAAAATTTTCATCGGCTCTTCGCGTGGGTCGACACCTTGGAATTTTTCGTAAATCTCAAGGATGCCGCCAAGCTTTCGATCGAGCTCGGCTCTTGGAATGTGAGTCAAATCCAAGTATACGCATAGCCGAGTCGGATCGACTGACAGCCCTTCGTTGACGCAGACATTGAAAATTTGACGAGTCGCAATATCTCGAGGAACGAGGTTACCGTACTTCGGAAATCGCTCTTCAAGGAAGTAGTAGCGTTCCGACTCGGGAATGTCCTTTGGATATCGTGAGTCATTCGGGCGACGTGGTACCCATACGCGACCGCCTTCTCCACGAGCCGATTCGCTCATCAGTCGCAGCTTATCCGCACCCGGGATCGCCGTTGGGTGAACTTGAATGAATTCAGCGTTGCCGTACTTGCCACCAGCTTGGAAGCAGCGGCTAGCGGCACTTCCTGTGCAGAAGACCGACATCGTGGATCGTCCGTAAACAAGCCCACAGCCACCAGTCGCAACGACTACCGCGTCGGCTGGAAAGCTACGAATTTCCATCGAGACCATGTCCTGAGCAACCGCGCCAACGCAACGGCCGTTGTCATCGAGGATCGGGCCCAGGAAATCCCAAAACTCATACTTTTTGACTAAGCCTTCGGACTCGCGACGTCGGACCTGTTCATCGAGAGCGTAAAGCAATTGCTGACCAGTCGTTGCTCCAGCGAAGGCAGTTCGTCGGTAAAGCGTTCCACCGAATCGACGACGATCGATGAATCCTTCTGGGGTTCGATTGAAGGTCACGCCCAAGCGATCCATTAAATCGATGACTTTCGGAGCCCAATATGACATTTCCTTTACAGGCGGTTGGTGCTGAAGAAAGTCACCGCCATAGATTGTGTCGTCGAAGTGCGTCCACTCATTGTCGCCCTCTTGGCGAGTCAAATCGCTGACACTATTGATCCCACCCTGAGCGCACACGCTGTGAGAACGCTTGACTGGCGTCAAACTGATCATGTCGACCTGGGTTCCCAGTTCGGCTAGCTTCATGGTTGCCGCCAATCCGGCAAGTCCACCACCGATAACTACTACTCGATTAGCCATATAAATATCCCGCTAGATTCCTAAAAGATCTGCAAGCAAATTGTATTGTTTTACGTTAGAAGGAGATTCCGACTCGACAACGAATTATCATGCTAGTTATTTCCCGAGATTGGGGCCGCTTCAATAACTTGACCGATCTCAGGAACGGGCAGCTTTGGATTGTGATGATCGCCTGCTCTCTTGTGTTCATTCGGCTTGATCTCGCCGGTTTGAACTCGTGACTCGTAAATTGCCGTTTCGACTGCTTCCGCCTCTTTAATATTAGTCGCCTTCACACCCCCGAGTGCACTCAATCCAACCACCGTCAAAGCCACGCCGAAGACGGTGCAGGCGACTGTGGCTCGTTTTTGAGCGGCAGGCGTCAGCCAAACGCCCCAAGTAATTCCTGCAGTCCAGATTCCATTGGCCAAGTGATAGCAGGAGGCAATAATCCCAGCGGCATAAAAAATCGGCCAAACGATCCCGGTCATCGCAGCAGCAAGCGTACTGGCGGCACTATAGGGACGGAACTGAGCCATACCGAGCGGCTCGGCAACATTCGACAACCACCACTGAGCGTGAAACCAACCGTGAAGGTGGAAAACGTGAACAAAAATGAAGATGAACGCCAAGTAACCGGTCAGCCGCTGCATCGAGTAGCGGCGGTTTCCGGTGAAAGAATATTGAGCTGTGTTCGATTTACCGCTCGACGCGATCCAAATTCCCACGACTGCGTGGAAAATGATTGGCAAGAAAATGAACGTCCATTCCACCACCGGAAGAATCGCACCCAGATCATGGATTGCGTTCACGTTCTTCTGAAAAGCAGCAGCGCCGTTAAGAATGCTGGCGTTTACCAGAAGGTGAACCGTCATGTACGCGCCAACGGGAACGAGCCCGCTGAGCGAATGGAGGCGGCGTACTAGAAAATCGTTGCGATGTAAAAAAGAGCCTATCGAAGTAGAAGGCTGAGCGGAGGTCATGTTGGTCCTAAGATTTTCTTTTGCTTCAAACGAAATTCAACATTGAGTCTACGAAAGAAACCGAGAAAAACCGCTTTATTTCACGCCGACTCACCGGATCCGTCATAACAATTTTAGAGGATACTCCATCGTGCCTCAAAGACCAAGCCAGAGTCACTTATTCTCAAAAAATGTAAGCGATATCCTGCAACTGCTTGAAATTCCAAAATGGACGATCTCTAGCCTTTGAGGAAACGTTTTGACTATACTCGCATCCAGAGAAATTCGACTTTTCCCAGCAACGCAGAATATCAAACTCCTCGCCTACCCACCCCAGCCTTCCAGGCTCCTCCCTCCCAACAGCCGCCCGCCAAGGCCTGGGGCTGATGAATGCTGAGCCGACAACGCTAGCCACGGGTTTCGACCTAGCCACAATTTGCCAGATAGCACCCGAGGCTAGCGCCTACGGCTCAGGAAAAATGCCCTTTTTATCACCCCGCCAAGGCCTTCCTACTATGGATATCCTCTTTTCGATCGCTTTTTCCGGACCTAGCCATTGGTCGAGCCGTCGTGTTTTGGAAACCCATATAAATCATGCATCAAATCGCAACGACGATTACTCTCCGCTGGATGAACAGATCCACCGGGAGTTCGGCTGTCTTGGAAACCTGGAATCAGTTGGGGATCGGAATGGTGAGCTAATATTTCGAAACTCCATAGACCGGATCGCATACCTTGCCCGTGCGCTTCAGCAAACAGCGGGTGTTACTTCAGCGATTTTGAACTGCGAAGGTCAAGTGTCAGATTTGCCATTTTCAACACTCGCCGGCGGGTCTGATGACAGCCAGTGCACCTCAATCGTAGCAATTGAATTCGAAGAGGAAGAATTGGCTCGCGAGTGCGTTGCAAGTGCAGTGCGGATTGCAGCACTCGTCATGGACGGTCAAAGCGTCGATTGGGCAGTTGAAAAAAGGCGATTGGTCGAATTTGCTGACGATGTCCGGCTAGGCCCTAGCACTCGCGCCATCCTTCGCGCGGCGTCTCATCGCGGCGTTCCTTACTACCGTATGAATTACGGGTCACTCGTTCAGTTAGGAGAAGGAGTTTTCCAGCGGCGAATTAAGACTGCTGAAACCGATGAAACTTCCGCTATTGCCGAATCGATTGCGACCGATAAGCAATTTACACGAACGCTGCTCGCTTCGGCTGGGGTTCCGGTTGCAAAAGGGCGTCTTGTAACGGATCCGATCGATGCTTGGATTGCTGCGGAAGAAATTGGTTTGCCCGTAGTAATCAAGCCTCGCGATGCGAATCACGCCCGCGGAATTTCGCTCGACCTACGCGACAAGATCTCCATTTACAACGCTTACGACTGGGCAAAAGTCGATGGTGAGACCGAAGAAGTGATGGTCGAACAGTACATCGAAGGCGAGCACCATCGATTATTGGTAGTCGGTGACCAAATGGTCGCAGCCGCAAAAGGCCAACGCGAGTTTGTGATCGGAAATGGTTACGACACGATCGAAGAGCTGGTCGCCGAGATCAACCGTGATCCACGACGCGGCGAATATTACACGGACCAACTCGGAGTGCTAAAGCTTGATCCGGCTGCTCTGATTGAGCTGAAAAAACAAAATGTTACACCGGAGACGATTCTAAAAAGCGGCCAGCAAATACTGGTGCGGCATGTCGGTGATTTGATTGAAGATGTCACTGATCGAGTTCATCCTACAACCGCTTCAATCGCGGTTCTCGCGGCCAAAGTAGTTGGCCTGGACGTGGCAGGTATGGATCTTGTTGCACGGGATATCTCACAACCACTTTCCGATCAACGTGGTTGCATTATCGAAGTCAACGCCGGTCCTAGTCTCGCGCATCACGTCGAGCCGCTTGTAGGGAAGCCACAACCAGTGGGTGACGCAATTCTCAGTCTGCTTTTTCACCATGACGTGGATGGGGGCGACGCACGGTTCGACAAGCTTTCAAAGTGCGGAAAGATCCCAATCACCCTAGTTGTAACGCAAGATGAAAACTCATGGACCTCGCGAGAGCTTGAACAATACTGGGCGGATCAGGGCGAGTACGTCGGAGTTGTAGATCATCATTCGATTCGGTGTGGTGGTCAATTTATCGGGCCGATCGAATCACTTGATGCGATCCAAATGAGTACGGTCTGCTCGCTGCTGATGCATCCGTTGATGACCAAAATGATTGTCGAATGCAGCCTTGAGTGCATCTTGAAGCTTGGAATACCAGCACCCCGAGCCGACTTTCTTGTGATCGAGCTTGAAAGCATTAGTTGCTTAGGTAACCACAAACCCGAATTGGAAAAGAAAATCGCGCGAGGTTTACGAGCATGCCGTAACGCGTTAACCGCGACATCGGTGGTGATTACAAAGTCTCCGGCGATTACCAAATCGATGGAAGATCAAGCTAAAAAAGAATTCGAAGCGATCTTTAAAAGTCTTCCATCTGAGCAATTGCAATCCTATGAATCCATCTTTCAAACCGCTTAATAATCAAGCACGCATTTGACTTGCTATAGATACTTTGCGAGTGTTCCACCTCGCGCTGCGAACGCGTCGATCTTTGCGTTCACCACCGAGTCTTCAACCAGAGGCGGGGCGTGATGTGGTTTTCGTCTTGCGTCGATTACGATCGGTCCGCGGCATCCCCAATGCTTGTTGTCTGTAAACGCTAAAACACCGAAGATATCATTCGCTGGATTACTTCGTGTGAAAGTAACCCAAAGAAAGTTATTGAGATTGCATGAGGTAAATTCGCTATCGTCGACGATGATCATCATTGGGATGGAATTCCAAAAGCTTTTCTCTTCTTGAACGCCATCGCGACTGGTTGCTTGATAATCAAAGTTGCGTATCAAATCGTCCAAAGTCCCAATGCGTTCGGCGTTGATAGACACGTCTGTGGAATCATTCGACAATAGCGAAGGGCCCTGGATTGCAAGAACGCCCGGCATGCACCAGCGCGGCGAATGGAAATCTTTTGAGAGCATAAAATCACTTGGTAGCTGGTGCGAAAGGTCTCGCCGCACTGGACCGCTGGCCGCCATGACGACTTTAGATCCTTGGTTGAATCCATCGCCACTGTAATCCAATGTGTCTATCGTGGTACGCGTTTGGAAATGCAGATCGCGAGACCAATCCACGCGTTTGAGTGAATGCTGAAAGAAGGCTTGGATATTCTCGATATCCAACTCCGGTGCATCACTTTTGTTCACGATCATCAGGTACTTTGCTAATGACATCTGACCTTGACCGAGTATCGCATTTGCTTGAGTGAGTAATTCCTGTGGGCGTTCTGGCTTTCGATACGGGGTGTATCGTTCGCTGCCGATTGCGAGCAGAAGTGGATGGACTCCCGAAGCATCCACCGCGTGAACACCACTGACGCCAGGCAAGACCGTGGGAATGATGGGACCGGTTATCTCGTGAATCAATTCTCCGAAGGTCGTGTCCTCTTGAGGCGGACGTCCAACCACCGTAAACGGCCAAATCGCACCGGGGCGATGAGACACGGCGTTGACTTTCATCCAAGGAAATGGATGCTCCTTGGCATAATAGCCTAAGTGATCGCCGAAGGGGCCTTCACGCTTCATCGAATGAGGATCTATCTGGCCATGAATAACAAAGTCGGCATCGGCATAAATCGGTGCATGATTTGGCGAAGTGATCATCGGGATGCGATGGCCAGCAAGAGCGCCGGCAAAAGTCAACTCGCTTAGTCCTTCTGGTAGCGGCATCACGGCGGCAACACTCATAGCCGGCGATCCGCCGACAGTAATACTTACATTGAAAGGGCGGTCTTCTGCTAAGGCCGCTTGATGATGCAGCCCAATGCCGCGATGTAGTTGATAGTGGAGTCCAACTTCTTGATCACTCGCATAATCGTTCCCCGAAATTTGAATGCGGTACATTCCAAGGTTGCATTCCATCAGCGAATTCGAATGCGACTGACTTAGAACTTGTGGCAGCGTAATAAAGGCACCGCCATCGTCAGGCCACGAAACCAATTGTGGAAGTTGGCTGAGCCGGATCGAGTGCTTCATCACCGGCCCGGTTCGAACTTTTTTGGGCAACATGGTCAACCCAATCCACGGAGCCGACCAGTATCTCCAGGGTTGCTTTAGTGCCTCGGTAGGATCAATCTTTAGCTCGATGGCCCGGCGCACCCGATCAATCGTGTGACGGAATAGGAAACGAGCTTGATCAAGCGATCCAAAAAGGTTGCTGACCATTGGGAAGGCTGAATCTTTCGGGTGCGTGAAAAGAACAGCCGGACCGTTTCGCAAATAGACTCGGCGTTGGACCTCAGCAATCTCCAGATGTGGAGAGAGAGGTTCGTCGACAACAATTAACCTCCCATTCTTGCGGAGGTCCTCCACGGCTTCGCGAGTGCTCCTATAATTCATGCATGCACTTTTCGTTTTGATTCATCATACTTACCGATTTTACACATTTATGATCGTCCAATCCGCCACGCTTCCTATCCACGAATGTAACGCCGACGCACTCATCTTGGCATTGGGGGCAGACTGGGAAAACTCGCCAACGATAACCGACTTGGACAGCCGAATGTCGGGCCAGCTCTCGCAATGGATCCGAGATGGGGAAGTTCTTACCGAACCTATGAAGACGACGATTGTCCTGTCGCCAGTTGGTTTACAAGCGAAAACACTGATTCTTATCGGGCTAGGCAAACCAGGGGTCGGAAAAACTGGGTTAGGGAAAACCTTTGACGGCACAGCCTCTGACGTAGACAGTGTGGCTGGGGTCGCTTTTCGTGCGGCTGCCAGTGGTGCGAAAATCGCATCCCAAGCCAAAACGAGGAAGACAATCGCTTTTGCAGGATTCGGCGATTGCCTTGGACAGGAACCCTCGGCGTTGCAAAGTGCCGTCGCCGGAAGTGTCACCGGCGGCATCGGGCAAGATCTTTTCAAGGCTGAATCCGCGACCGCTCCAGCCGAAACGATTCTATGGTACGACGTGTCCGAAGAGCTACTCCAAGGGGGAAAAGCGATCGGCGAAAGCATGAGTCTCGTCAAGCGACTGGTGAACCTACCACCGAATTATCTTTATCCCGAATCGTTCGCAAAGGAAGCGGTCGCCGTCGGTGCTGAAGCTGGCTTCCAAGTTGAAGTTTGGGACGAAGCCAAGCTGATTGCCGAGAACTGTAACTCGCTGCTTTCCGTCTCAAAAGGTTCCACCCGGCCTCCACGACTGTGTGTCTTTCGCTACGCAGGCAATCCAAACAACAAAGACAATTTAAGTAGTACAGACAGTTCAGCAATCGATGCGGCTCCTATCGCTCTGGTAGGTAAAGGAGTCACTTTTGATTCGGGTGGCTACTCGTTAAAGCCAACCGATGGCATGTTGACGATGAAGTGCGATATGGCTGGTGCTGCGACCGTGCTTGGCATTCTGCGGGCTGCGGCGCTGCTGAAGGTTCGGCAGCCAATCATCGGGCTGGTTGGACTGGTCGAAAACATGGTCGCAGGCAACGCGATGAAGCTGGGCGATGTTCTGACAGCCCGCAGTGGAAAGACGATCGAAGTCCACAACACGGATGCCGAAGGACGTTTGGTCTTAGCCGACGTGCTGAATGTAGCACTCGACTATTCCCCATCGAAAATAATCGATTTTGCAACACTCACCGGTGCATGTTGTGTTGCATTGGGCAATGACATTGTTGGTGTGATGAGCAACAGCAGTGATCTTCAGAAGGAGTTGCTCGACGCGGCTAGCAACGTCGGCGAATACGCATGGCCGCTCCCGATGTTCCCTTACTTCTCCGAGCAGATTGCTGGAAAAGTTGCTGATATCAAGAATGTCGGCGAGGGTCGCTGGGGAGGAGCAATCACGGCTGCAAAGTTTCTCGAGCAATTTGTAGATGAGAAGCCTTGGGTCCATTTGGATATTGCCGGCCCTGCCTTCTTAGACTCGCCAAAGTCTTGGTGCGACGCAGGTGGAACGGCCACAATGGTTCGTACAATCGTTGCAATGCTCGGCAAGTAGCAAGAGACTTGCAGCACATATTCCACAGCCCCTCATCGAAGCTATGTCGATGAGCAAATGGCTCCGACGAGCCGGTGCGTATCACCGTGCCATTAGTTTAGATGCATTTTCACACGGTACAATATACCGTGTGAATTGCGAATCGATATGTTACGGAATGTGACGTGCACTGACTTTGTTCTATCGACCAAAGGTTGCGATCATTTGGTTGGTCGTAGGATCAGTCACTCGTATCTGACCGCTACCAATGTCAGCGGCATTTACCTTTCGACCGTTCGACCGAAACTCAGTCCCGCTTACGTTGTATCCGCGAGGAACTACTTCCGTCAGGAGGACTCGTCCATCGGTCAGGTGAACCGCGTAGAAAAGTGTGTAATTAGGTCGGACAATCGGCTCTGTAAGGCGATTGACGTATGAGATATTTCCGGCAGATGCGGGTGCCGGTAAGACCGGCCGAGGTGCCACAACAACAGATGGACGAGTCGAATGCACCACAGCAGGAGCGTGAACCGCAGCGGCGTACGAAATATGAGCCGGTCCCGAACATCCACATTGAGCACGTGCCGAGCCAGAGAGACTAACAAGACCAACTACACACAAACCAACTACAAACGTCTTCATGATTGCCTCCTCCAAGATTGAAATCAGTTCGCGTAAGGATCGCGAACGGTGGAACTTGTCCCTTAATTCTAACATCCCCCGACTGAAGTTCACACTAGAGCCACTCAAATACCGATATCTTCGTGCCAAAGAGTGGGATGGCGGCGGATAAAATCATCCATCATGGCAATGCAATCCGGGTCGTCCAGGATTTGGACGTCGACACCTCGGGAGCGAACGTAGCTTTCCGGGCCTTGGAAATTTCGGTTTTCGCCGACAATTACCGTGGGGATCTTATAAAGAAGAATTGCTCCGCTGCACATGTCGCACGGTGAAAGCGTCGAATACAGGACGGCGCGTTGGTAGTCACGGCTGGTGAGACGACCGGCTTTTTCTAAGCAATCCATCTCCGCATGAAGGATAGAACTTCCGCGTTGAATCCTTTGGTTGTGCCCTTTGGCGACAATCTCACCATCGATTGCCATGACCGAACCGATAGGTAGCCCGCCTACCGAGAGGCCGAGCACTGCTTGTTCGTATGCTGCTCGCATGAATTCTTGATGGTTCAGCATTTTGTTATGGAGTAATCAGAAGAAAGTATTGTTGAGGGAAATTCTGCTTGGAAAAATATGGCAGGTTGCCTTCGGGCTACTCAGTCTTTTCCAAAGCCATTTGCTGCATTCCCTTGAGGTCCAGTTTACCCGTTCCGAGAACTGGGATCGCGTCCACAAGAACAAAACTGTCTTCGCTTGGAAGATAAAGATTAGGCAGACCGGCTTCGGACATCTTTTTTAGTATTTCCGATGGGCTCATCGACAATTCGGTATGAAGCACAATGAGCCGCTCACCACGTTTCTCGTCTGGAATGGCTGTCACAACAGCCGCGAGAATGCCTTCGGAGTCTGCTCCAAGTATTCCTTGGATTGTTTCTTCGATTTGAATATGAGGGACCATCTCGCCTGCGATCTTGGAGAATCGACTTTGACGTCCGGTAATGTGGATGTATCCGTTGCCATCGATCTTTGCGACATCGCCTGTGATGTACCAACCGTCGACAATTGCTTTGGCTGTCAAGTCTTCGCGATGAAGGTATCCTTGCATCAGGCTTGGCCCACGAACTTCCAGCATACCGGTTTGATCACGCGGCAATACGGCTCGCGTTTCCAGATCGACAATCCGAGCTTCTACACCGGGCAAGGGCCGACCAACCGAACCTTCGCAAAGACCTTTCGTTGCATCGGTTGCCTTTGTTCGAGAAGGAGGCAAATTGACAGATACCAAGGGGCTCATCTCGGTCAACCCATAACCTTCGATGGGTCGGATTCCGAATTGCTTTTCAAAGGCATCGCTCAAGGACTGTGGTTGCTTTTCGGCGCCAACGACAACCAGTTCGAGCGACTTAAATTGCTCGGGTTCAACGCGTCGCAAGAACGTTCGAAGAAACGTCGGCGTTCCGAGAAGAATAGTAGCCTTATAATCTGCGACAAGCTTCCCAATCGGTCGCGCTTCGAGCGGGCTGAAGTGATAGACGCCAGCCATCGAGAGTGCTTGAGCGGCCCATAGCGTGACGGTGTAGCCAAACGAATGAAAGAAGGGAAGTATCCCAACGAGAACGTCATCGCTTCTTAGGTTCAACGCTTGGTTTACCGATTGAACGTTGGCGTTGATGTTGTCGTAGCTCAAGACGACGCCCTTGGGTGTTCCTGTCGAACCAGAAGTGAAAACAATGGTTAGTGGATCACTCGGCTTGCGCTCGCGAATGCCAAGCTGCTTGCAAAGCATCCCAACAGGTAAAATTCGGCTGCTAAAAAAGCCGACAATTTTATCTACTAGCGTTACCTTCGATTTGAAGTCTTCCAGATAGACAAGTTCTGCGTCGAGGTTCAAACCGAGTTTTTCAGTCACCTTTCGACTTGTTAGCACATGTTTAACGTCAGCGAGTTTGACGCACTGATTTAGGATCGCTTCGCTTGCAGTGTAGTTAAGGTTGATACTGGTTTTCCCAGCGAACGCGAGGGCGAAATTGGCAATCACCGCGGGAACGGTAGGGGGCAATAAGATCGCCACGTTTTGTTCGTCTTTCGAGGATTTCCAAACGTGCCTTTGGAGAAGTCGCTTCAAGATAATCGTACGCAAAAGAAGATCGTTACCCGATACTTTTGCACCTGTCGTGTCGGCTGCTTTCAAACCCTTGCCGCGTCGACGGCACTCTAATATTAGTTGTTCGGTGAGGAGTGGCATGCTGTTGATCAAGATCTATATCCTTCGACTTACACTTTTTGCTAATAACCGAGGTGTACTGGCGGGAAACCCATAACGCCCACTTTGCTGAATGGTACACGAATCATCGCGGCGTCGCACGACCAGGTATTTTTGCATCGATCAAGGATAGTTTCATGAATCAAGCGTCAACTTTTTTGCTGGGTCTAGCTATTGGGTCTGTCGGGCTCTACGGAGCGATGCATTATCATGTCGTCCATAGTTCGGACGGTATTCATATGGTTGCGAGAGTAGCTCCGAAATTGACGAACCCTTACGTAGACGTTCGTAAGTTCACCCCTGCCGATTGGCAAAAGAACCATGAGCTTGCCATGGCTAGCCTTCGCGCAAACAAAGGCAAACTTGTTCAGGAACCCGCCGCCAGCATCCAGAGTTCGATTCAGCAACCAGCTTCACACGCTTCGGTCATGATTACCGACAAAGCGAATTTGGCTAATTGGTGATCCAGTGTTTCGGACCCCTGAGCCGATGACGCCTGCTCCGGGTTCCCACCGCTAAATCTTTCCAAAAACACAAATCTAGGAATCCCCCGCGTTTTTTCAAGGCTTTCTGCGAAAAATCGCCTGGTCCGTTCCTGTGCGATAACATGTCGGGTGACGGTTTTTCAAGAAACTGCCAGTTCAAGAGATTGCCAGTTCAAGAGACTGCCAGTTCGGGAGACTGCTTCTCGTCTTTTATCTTCTCTGCGACAGGTGCTTTTGAATGATTTCTCGTCAACGACTCGCTCGTCGGCGTGTAAACCGATCGCTCTTTGTTGAAACGATGGAAGAACGTTGGCTAATGGCGGCGAACGTCCTGCAGAAGGAATTAACTATGCTCGAAATATGGGTGCCAAAATCATTAACGCCAGTTGGGGCGGTGGTCGATTTTCTAATGCACTGCAATAAGCCATCACGCAATTTGAAAATGCGGAAGGCATATTCGTATCGGCTGCGGGCAATGAATCTTCTAACAATTTTACGAACCCGGCTTTTCCGGCCAATTACAGCAACGATCGCGAGAGACAACGCCGGTAGTGGCTACTCGCTCGACGCTTCCCTTGCTCGTTGATCGGATCTTCTCCAATTGGTAGGGCTACTTTTAGATTCTCAGACCGCGATAATTCGTTTTTAGAACTTTGGTGCAAAGCTTCTTCGCCACTTTCGCGACGTCGTTGCTGTGGCCAAGCAGAATAAGCGTGTCACCAACATGGAGGATTGTCTCCGGTGGCGGATCCAAGAGGGTAGAACCGTCTGCCTTGCGGACGCCTAAGATCAATAAGCCGCGTTCGCTTTGTGTTTCAGATTCTCCGACAGGATGATCGACAAGCGGTGTGTCCGGCTTGATTTCAATTTCGTTGATCTGCAGTCCGAGTTGACGCAGTTCTTCGACCATCGTCGCGCCGCTGGATAGTTGTTCGAGCATGTTTTCTGCGGTGGGACGAATAATCAGCTGCGCAAATTTATGAGCACCGATTGCCGTTGGCAGGATAACACGATCCGCACCGCACCCCAATAGTTTCTTCTCCGTTCGCGGATTTTCGCCTCGAGCAAAAATGGTGACATTGGGATTGAGCTCGCGTGCCGTGATCGTCACAAAAACATTTGTTGCATCAGTTGACATGACTGCTGCAACGGTTGATGCGCGAGCAATCCCCGCTTGTTCCAATGTCGCGTCATCGGAAGCATCCCCATTGAGAACCAAGCAGCCCTGTTCTTCGAGCGCACGAAGTCTTAGCGGATCATTGTCGACTGCAATGAATGGCTTTCCTGCCGCTCGCAGTTCCTTTGCTAGGATCGTTCCAAGGCGACCAATACCGCAAATGATGGTGTGATTCTTTAGCTTCTCAATCTCGATCGTCATTTTCCGAGCTCCCAGTGCCTTGTTCAATTCGCCGTCAATTAGCATTTGGATAAATCCACCGACGGTATAGATAATCGACGCATACCCGAAAATCACTAAAAACATCGTCAGCACGCGCAGTTCTGCCGAATCAACCGGTTTCACTTCGCCATATCCAACTCCGAATATAGTGATCACCACCATGTAAACCGCGTCGTCGATTCCCCATCCTGCAGCAACGTAGCCCACTACAGCAACTGTCGAGATTACCAAGACGATCACGACGCCTGTGATCATCCTTCGGAACGGACCTGACACTTCAATCGTGTTAATATTGACATCGGTTGAAAGTTCAGGTTTCAAAAATAGTACTCGACTAATAAGAAACAAATCTAGTCTTGGTCAGTTCGAGAACTGCGCCATAATTCGGGTCGATAGCAAAGCCTCAAATAATTGCCCGCTAAAGGAATCTACTGACAAAGATTAATGAGCTTGATGGCCTAAAGCAACCACTAGCAAAAGCAACTTGAAACAAGAGCGTGATTAACAAGAAGATTACTCCAGCTAAATAGTTCTTCATCAGAGAGCAACGCCAGCACCCCATTTCAATCTAGCCAAGACCAAAAGAGCGAAACATTTGATACAAGGTTCTGCCAATCGAATTGAGTCCATCGGTGAAGTAGTAGCTGGTGCCCCAGCTATCACCCCAACCTGGCATCGCTAAGATCAAGAGGAGGATGCAGAGCCCTGAAGCCGCCGTAAGGGTTGGGTCTCCTTGGTTAACATTGCGAGGAGTGGCTTTGGACGAGCCATAACTATTTCGTTGAGGCTTCGGATTCCCATCGCTTCTGGCAAGCGAGACATGCACATTACCTTCTGCCGATGTAGTTGTTCCGAGTATCGAAATCGGATGTTTCGTTCCTTGATGAGACAACGTTCCCGGGGTTCCGGCTTTGAAGCATCGGGACCATTTTTTGGGTACGGAAACCGTAAAACCTGCCCAGGAGAAGTCCGCCACCTGAACACGAAAGCTTCTTCGACCGACTCGAAGCACTGCAAAAGCTTCGGCGGCGTCAATGGAAAAGGAATAGGCTGTTGCGAAATGCGTTTCTTTGAGCATTTTAGTTCTCCCAAAGAAAGGTTGGT
>JANODQ010000204.1:0-6694 GCA_031412775.1 Pirellulaceae bacterium
TGCCCAGGGTGTACTACCAACGAGTAGCTCTTTTACTGTACCTCCATTAGAAAAAACGCCAACACCTCCAACGGCCGGCAGCAGCGGCGGCTCACCAAAAAACGTCCTTCCTGAGTCTGCTCCGATAACCTCGGAAGCCATTCAAAGTCGGTCAGCTCAGGTGCAGGCCGACACGACACTGCTTTCCGAGGTAAAGCAATCGCTGGTGCAAACCTATGAAGCAATTCAAGTTGCAATTAAATCCCGCGTTGAAGATGAGAAGCGTCTCAAGGAACTGTATGCAAGTGCAGAAGCGGCCCCCTCTGCGACTCTAGAATCGAAACGACGTAAAGAGAATCCTCCGCCTCGAGACGTGGTTTCTGAAAGCGCATTGCGATCGTATTCACTCCAAGCTTTACAAGATTTGCTGCAAACTCAGCAAACAAATTATCAAATCGCCTTAGATGGGCGAACCAAAACGGAGTTGGCAATCACAACACGTGAGGCTCGCCGGAAGGAGTTGCCGAAACTAATCGCAGATCAACGCAGCACCATTCAGAAACTCACCGACGAAGCCGCTATTCCTGCCTCCGAATCGACGGAGCCGGTTGTGGGTGAAGCGTTAGCCTTGCTAGGACGAGCTAACGTTGCGGCTGCTTCGGAACGACTGAAAAGACTGGAACAGGAAGCGAGAACGACCGAAGCAGAAGCCGAACTGTTACCGCTTCGAAAAGAAATCTATACTACAGATGAACGATATTACCAACTCCGAATCAAAGAAATAAATGAAGAACTCAATAAGCGTCGAGAAACAAAAATTGAAGAGGAACGCAACAAAGTTCTAGCGCTTGCTGAAGAAGCACCTGTAGAGATTAAGTGGCTCGCCGATCGATTAGTTTCGCGTGCAGATGCATGGTTGGAATTGGCAAAGAAAAATACTGCGATCCAACTGGAAATCGAGCAAGCAAAATCAAAACAACGATTCTGGCAAGAACGATTCAGCATTATGCAGAACCGAAGCCTCGCCAAGAACCGATCCGGGTTCATGACCATCAATAACTGGAACGGTTTACTTCTTCGCCGGCATCGTAGCGAGCTTCCCGATGAAGCAAAGCTCAACACCCAACTCGATCAGAATCTGACTCGTATTCAACAAACCGAGACACTCATCATTGAATTAGAGGATTGGAAGAACCAAAACTCCACAACGCAACTCGAGGATCCTTCGCTCAGCGAGATCCCTGCAGAGTTGCTGGATGAAGATGCGTTTATTGCCCGCACCGACTCAATTGATCGAGATGCAAAGCTTAATTTGTCGCCGGGTCTCGTGCAAAAAGCGGATCGCCTATTGGCAGCTGAACGTGAGTTAGTGAGTAACTTTTCCATCGATGCAGCTAGCCTTTCCGGCAACCTTTTTGAGCTCTCCGAGATTCGGCAAGAAACGCTAGACCTTGTCGGAAACTATCGGAATTTTATCGATCAACACATTCTTTGGATTCGATCTGCATCCCCATTCAGTCGATCGGATACGCGTCAGTTATGGCCTGCGCTGCAATGGTTATTCGACGTCCAAAAATGGAGTGATGCATTTCAGCATTTGATGACCGAGCTTCGTCAAAGACCATGGGACGCCCCGATCATCTTGATAGTCTTTAGCGCTCTTGCCTTTCAAAATGCAAAGATTAGGAGGCTTATCTCTTCCTTGGGCGAACGTGCTGCAAGGTCGACCAACACAGAATTTTCACCCACTGCGAAGACAATCGGGTTGACGATTATTCTTTCGTCACCATGGGTTTTGTTGCTTGCCTACCTTGGATACAGACTAATTGGAGCTTCGAATCCAACAACATTTTCAACAGCAATTGGAATGGGTCTTTTGGTAGCAGCACGATACTTCTTTCCGCTTGAATTGATACGCCAAATTTGTAGACCTGGCGGCTTAGCGGAAAAGCATTTCGAGATTTCGAACAACGTAACCACCCTTGTCAGAAGTAATTTACGATGGCTTATCGATTTGGGAGTTCCTGCGACGGGCGTTGTCGCAGTTCTATTTAGCTCGGGAGATGAGAAGTTCGAGAACTCACTTGGGCGACTTGCGTTCGCCTTTGTATTAATTCTTACGAGCGTGTTCCTTGTCATCGTATTCCGCCCAACCAAAGGTGTTTTTGGACAATACATAAAAAACCATGAAGGCGGTTGGGCTGATCGACTGCGATACGTTTGGTATTTCGGGCTATGCTGCGGTCCCATGTTGCTTTGTTTCAATTCGTTGATGGGGTATCACTACACCGCGGTGCGGCTATCTATGCATTGGTACACGACCATCATCACGTTGGTCGGACTTCTGATATTGAATCAAATTATGCAACGTTGGCTGCTGTTGAGTCGTCGCAAAATCATGGCTAATCAAGCTCGATTGCGATTGCAACAGGCACAGCAGCAACGCGAGGCAGTAGTAAACCCGGTTTCGCCCAACTCGTTATTTACGGACACTGGCAGCACAGGCCCTGAGACCTCCGGAACCGATTGGAACACCATCAACAATCAAGTAGATTTGGCAGAGATCAACGCGCAGACCATTCGACTCGGAACAAGTCTGATCGTCGTGACGGCCTTGATTGCAGTCTTCTATATTTGGTCTGGAGTTTTACCCGCGGTCAACATGTTAGATTCGATTGAACTGTGGCAAGTCGATGGAGATAAACCAGGTCTCAAGATACCAATCACTCTTGGGAACATTATCCTTTCAATTCCTATTGTGGTGTTGATGTTTGTTGCCGCAAGAAACCTACCTGGGTTGCTCGAAATCGCCTTGCTTCAGTATTTGCCGATCGAGAATTCGGTACGGTATGCGATCTCGAGCTTGTCGCGATACCTCATTGTATTCGTCGGAATTGCGTTTGCTTTTTACTACCTTGGTGTTCGATGGACCAATGTCCAATGGCTCGTTGCAGCGCTGGGTGTTGGTTTGGGATTTGGCCTGCAAGAGATTTTCGCAAACTTTATATCGGGGCTTATTCTGCTTTTCGAACAACCGATTCGTGTCGGAGACATCATCACTGTCGGCGACACCAGCGGGACTGTTTCCAAGATTCGTGTCAGAGCCACGACAATCACTAATTTCGAAAAGCAAGAATTGATCATTCCCAATAAAGATCTTATTACTGGCCGACTTTTGAATTGGACGCTCTCAGATTCAACAACGCGAATGATGGTGAAGATTGGGCTCGCTTATGGATCGGACACCGATCTTGCGTGTCGATTGATTCACAAGATCTGTACCGAACATCCGAACGTTCTTAGTGATCCACCCCCAACATCGCACGTGGAAGGTTTTCAAGACAGCACGCTACTTGTGAACGTTCGTTTCTTCGTTGACAGTCTTGATAAGCGACTTCCAACCAACCACGATATACACTCGGCAATTCACCGCGAGTTCAATAAAGCAGCAATCATCTTTGGATTCCCACAGCGCGACATCAACGTGAAATCGTTACCAGAGTCGCTGTTTGGAGTGATAACAACTCGCGTTATCAAAGACCCGAATGCGAAGTGAAAGGCAAATGCGTTGGTATTACTCCAACGCTTTGGTATCCACAAACTAGTCACGCCCAGATGTTTGCTTTTGCAGACAATTTGTCGATAGGATTATCGACGGCGAGCGAGTTTCGGCAACTCCGTTCGGACTGCTTCGATAGCTCGTAGGACTTCGATGTCGTCGTTCCACTCGGGGGCGTTATTGTCCAAAGCATTCACGTTCGTCTGAAGCTCGGCGGTTTTCCCGTCGCGTGCTGGATCGAGACTGACTGGAATCTTGGCGGCAGAACGTTGCGCTACTGCGGGAGGAAGATCAAAAACCATGTTTGGCTGGATTCCTTTATCGCTGATTGCAGTTCCGCTAGGCGAGAAAAACTTCGAAACAGTCAACCTCATTCCGCCGTTACCTTGATCGTTATGAAAAACGCCCTGCACGCTTCCTTTTCCGTAGGAATTGCGACCGACGATAAGCCCACGACCTTGATCGCGAATCGCACCAGCGAATATCTCGCTCGCGCTGGCACTGTCTTCATCGATCATCACAACCATGGGGACATCCCAGGTGCCCGGCATTTGAGCTGAATAGTTGTGATTTTCTTGGCCATTTCTGCCTCGAGTCGTCACGATAGTTCCGCTTGCAATGAACATGTCTGCAATCTCAACAGAGGCATCTAAAAGTCCACCGGGATTTCTTCGCAAGTCGATAATTAGATTTTGTAGACCTTGGCTATAAAGCTGTCGCAGCGAGTTATCAACTTCTTTTGGTGTTGTTTTTTGAAAGTTCGAAATTCGGATGTATCCGGTTCCTGCTTGAGGATCAACGATGCATGCGACGCTTACGCTTGGAACATCGACTCGACGGCGACGAACGTCAATGGTTTGAGTCGAGCTTGTGTCCCTGCGATAGACAATTCTGACAACCGAGTTCTCAGCACCGCGAAGCAAATCCGCAGCGCGTTTCGCACCTACTTCATCCACTCGTGTACCACCGATTTCCACAAGTTGATCACCTTTGCGAAGGCCCGATTCGAAAGCCGGACCTTCCTTGAAGACTTCGACGATTCTCAATTCATTACCTTCAGCCCAAAGCTCAACACCCAAGCCGATCAAGTTGCCTTCAATCTGTCCCATAATCTCTTGATACTCACCCGCTGTTAGATAGGCGGAGTATGGATCGAGCAAGCCTACGAATCCAGAGATGTACTCGTAGATTACCGCTGTCGGTGGAATCCCGATTTGATCGCGTGCGAGAGTTGCAACGTGGGTCACCATTGCTTTCGCTTGAGCGACATTGGTAACCGGTTGATCCAGAACAGCTTTGTGAATATTCAGTCGGAAGTGCTCGATGGCTTCAGAGCGAACCGAGGGGCTTATATTTGTGGCGAGAAATTCCTTCTCGGTCAGTGCAACTTCCAGGAAGGCTGTGCCGTTTCGGAGAAGTCGCGAGAAGTCGATCGGTTCTACGTAGTAAGCTTGTAATTTATTAAGAATCTCGCCCAGCAGATCCAATGCTGCCACTGGCTGCGATTGGTCGAGCGTCATTACGAAGGATTTATCGGAGTAACGACGAGTCACATCAAAGTGAATTCGGACGATTTGGAGTCGTCTTTGTGCATCTTGATATTGCGGAAACTTACGCTGGACCTTTTCGTAGTGTTGGATCGACTCTTGCCAGCGGTGATCCTTCTCAAGGTTAATCCCCTGCTCCATTAACTCTGCAAAGCTGGAGTTGCTGAGTTTTTTATTTTGCCCAAACGAAGAACTCGGGCTTCGCACTACTGCAAAAGCAGCGAGCATCCCGAGGATAGCAATTAGGCGTTGGAGCTCTCTAGGCATAAACAGTCGTTCCACGTTGGCAGGAGGGATGTAATGGAGCCCTGAAATGATGGAGCACTTCAAGAACTACCAGAATCCGCAATCGAGCAACCCTGTCTACAAGACGATCCGAAGTCGCCTAGAGTTTGGCTCGAAGGGAATATACGTCACACAAATTGCTCGGTCAAAGAAATGCCCGTCAACAATTCACCGGAAGAACCGGAATCTTTCGATCTATCATTCGCATTCAGTCCAGCGATGACGGACGCGCCGATTATTTGGTCTTCCGAAAAATATTGTTGACACGGCCAGCATCTTCTAATGCCGTTTGCATCCTGCAAGATAATGAACCGACGTGACTTTTGCTAAAGTCCCACCGCTCATTGAGCGTTCCGAAATCATGGTAGGTGTGTCCAGTCAAGATGTCCAGAAATTACTTGACTTAAAACTCGCAGTGAATTCGCAACTTTCGGAGAGCAATTGACAAAGCCACGAAAACGACTGCACAAATCCACCTTTTCAAGAATCCCGAAGTTTTCGCTAGCGAAAACGCGATAGGCATTTCGAGCGTGTAAAGGCGTTGAGATTGTGGAAGTCATCTAGCGACCGCGGGGGAATATCTCCTAAGTTCCTACGGATTCATCCTTCAAAACTTCATCCTTCACAACGTTGTCGCTGTTTTAGGTAGCCGATACATGCATCGACTACGAATACTCAAATGTCTCAGCAAGGATTGCATTGCCATGGAACGGCGATTGATAACAGGCCTACTTATTGTCGGCCTTGCCCAAATGAGCATGCTTCCTATTTTCGTCGGTTGCAAAGGCTCTCCCGCAGGCACGTCACGATGGGGTGGCGGACCTTACGGACAAGGATCGATCGAGCGACAAAAGAATCGTGCAGTAACGTTTGATCCTTTCCCGCTGAACGATATTGGCCCTCCAGTTGTTGGAGGCAGACCACGCGAGTTCGCCAATCCCCTACCAGAGGCACAGCGTAATGAACTCACAGCAAGACCAAGATCAGCTTGGGACGGATACAGCCGATAAATGCAAGTCGCAAGTAATTGAGCCGTGGGCGATTGCCGCGTAATTGGTCATTCCTGCGCAAGCGGGTGGTTAGTCTATAAAATCGGCTAACGCCCGAAGCTCAAAACCTTGGCCGCCGGCGGAAGCTGCGTCAATAAACGTTCCATCAATCATGCAAACGTAACCCGCTATTAACGATACTTGACGATCAAGATCGTGATCATCGCGATGGCACAAGCAACTGATTCACCCATTGATCGGTTTGATCTAATAGTGAAGCGATTCGCGCTGCTGAGCAACTTACCAAAGGCGACCACTCACTGATTCGGTCCGGG
>JANODQ010000205.1:0-4288 GCA_031412775.1 Pirellulaceae bacterium
AAGATTGCTTGGTAGGAGGAGCTTAAATCCCAGGCCCGGGTGCTTGAGTAGTTTGTTGTCCAAAAGCGGCCAAACGAGAGCTTGCATCCTTTCGGAGAGCCCATTTACTAAGTCAGGTTCATCTACGCGGTCGACAATAACAATTAAACCAGGAAACCCAAGCGAGCGAAGGAGCGACTGCAGCTTTTCCAGCATGGCATATCGATCGTCCGAACGCGGAGACATAGGAAGCGGTTGTGCTGCGAGATCGCTAGACGGGATGTCCATCAAGATATTTGTTAGTGCTGGAATATCGCGACGACCGACTCGGATATTTTTCTTCAGCTTCATTGCTATCCAAGCGTGTCGAATGTAACGACCCAGGTACGGAAGCCAGCTCAAAAAAACAAGTGCGGTTGCCAGTGAAATTGCCGTTCGACCTGTAGTAGCCTTACTTGCAATCAATGCGTATCCGAGAAGCGAACTGACGAGCGTTCCTAAAAGAGCAACCGTGCAGAATGTCCATGTCGAAAAATTTCCGTATCGAAGCGTTTTTCGTAGCTTGGTCCATCTGGATTGTAAGCTCCCTGCGTGTGCTTGGTCATATGCGGCTGCTAAGAGAAGAACATCTCGTTTTTGTCCGCGGTCCAGACGTGCTAACTTGCCGAGGTCAATCTCCATCCCTTGATCATGAACGCGATGTTCATTTACCTTTAGAATGCGGTCAACAAGGCTCGTCACGGACTGGCAAATGATTGCATCCATATGATCCCATTTGCGGATCGATTGCAGAATGCGATCGGGGTTCGATCGGTATCGTTGGGGCAGGCTTTGTTGCAAAGGCCCTAGGAATGCATTGAAGTCATCGTATTGAATGAAGAAAACACGCTTTTCCGGGTGCGCAAGGTTGTAGGCTTGGAGTTGCTTAACGATTTGTAGTCGCATCGCGGTTTTTCCAGCACCTTTGGAACCAAGCACAATCGCCGTAGCAGGCTCACTTGGATCGCCATAAACTTTGCTCCAAGCGGGATGATATGTCTGCTCAATACAGCACTCTTTAAAGACAGCATCGGTTTGAGCGTCTTCGTCCGCAAACGGATTGCGAGTAAGCTGGTAATGCTCTAAAAATTCTTGTTCAGTCATCGCAGGATTCTAGGCCTTTTCTATGTTTTCAATTGCTGCGGCGACGCCATTGCTGACCCTCGTGCGGGTACCAGAAGGTGTATCCGAACCGGAGTAGTAGTCCCCATAGCCATACGTTGCACCGTAGCCATATCCACCATAGCTTCCCTTGGACGAATATCCACCTCCATCGTAGCGATAACCGCCATATCCGTAACCTGCCTTGCCCGTCACCCCGTTGACGACAACGCCGAGGAGGTTTGCATTGACTGCTTGAAGCATCTGAGCAGCGCGTGATGCGAGCGGCTTAAGATTCCTTCGGAGTCGAAGTGTAAGAATCACAGCGTCCACGGTCGCTGCCGCATTCGCAGGATCGCTTACCGCCAGTAGCGGTGGGGTATCCATGATGATGAAATCATATTTTTCGCGTAATTCGCGAATAATGTCGAAGAAGGAATCGCTTAAAAGGAGTTCGGCTGGATTGCCTGGACGCCGACCGCAAGTCAAAATTTCAAGATTTGGAATGCTTGTTGACTGCGTTGCTTCTTCAATCGTCATCTTTCCAGCCATTATGTTGGTCAGACCAATGTCTTCTCTCGCACCAAGTAGCTTTGCCAGGCGTGGACGTCGCATATCTCCATCCAGAAGAAGCGTCTTCCTTCCCGACTGCGCAATAGTCGACGCTAGGTTTGCTGCGACGGTCGACTTGCCATCACCCGGAACTGGGCTGGTAACTTGGATCACTTTCAAGTTGCCGCTGTGATTGCCAAAGTAAACTGCTGTTCGCACGCCGCGGAATGCTTCGGCGGCTGTTGACTTGGGTTTGTGGAAAGTAACCATCGACAAGTCAACTTTCTCATCCTTTCGATCTTTTCGGGTAAGATTCGATAATTGGATGTGTCCGAGAATAGGTACACCGAGATCGTTTGCGACTTCTTCAGGGCCTCGATAAGATCTGTCAGCAAGTTCCAAGAGATAAGCGAGTCCCAAAAAAGCGGACATCCCTAAAAATGCACCCAGCCCGAGGAATTTGAGCATCGATGGGCCGGCTGCGGCACCAATCTGAGGTACCTCAAGGCGTTTCATCGTCTTACCACCGTATCCACTTCCCATGTCTAATCGCTCAAGAGCCTTCTTGAGTTCGAACGAACTATCGTTGAGCGACTCCATTTCATTTTTCAGCAAATCCAGCTCAGCGTAAGCGTTTTGCATCTCCTTGCTTTTAGCCTGATTTTGAGCAGCCAAAGCGATAAGCTTTGCGTTGCCGATCTTGATTGCTTGAAGCTCTTCATTCAAAGAACCAACCGCCGAGGCCAATCTTTGTTCTACAGGTACAGCTTTTAAGTTGTAATCCTCCAGTTCAGCTAACATTGCTGCGCGGCGTTCGGCTTCTCGTGATTCGATTTCGGAGATCCCCTTTTTGACCCCTTCAATTTCTTTTTGAATTCGCGTCACTGTGGGGTGCCCGTCTCCAAAGTTCTCAGTCTGAACGCGGAGCATGATTTCCAATGGTTGCAACTTGTTGATTCGCATTTGCTCGGCATCTGTTCCACGATCAAGCATCCCACTTATCGTCATTTGCTCGACGGCAGTCTTCTGCTGACTCATGACTTGATCTTTGCTAATTCGGGCGAGTGTTTGGAGAACCGTATCAAGAGGTCGACCTGCCTTTTGAGCCTCGATAACTTGTTCCAACGCAGATTCGATTTCGCTGGCCTTCAAACTATTGTCAGCAATTTTTGTATTCAAGTTGATTAACGCTTCCGCATAAGGGTCGCGTGCTTCGCCTGCATTGAAGATCAACGGAGTGGCCTTTTGGACTTTTAGGTACTCGGTCCTTGCAACCCGATACTTCGTATCTAATTCTTCTCTGAACTTGGCAAGTTTTTCGAGAACTTCCGTGTTGAGGTTCTGGGATTCTTTACCTATGAAGCGTTCGTATCCAGCGACAATCGCTTGGACAACTTCTGCGCTGAGTTCTGCGTCTTCGCATGTGAAATCGATCGTAACAATATCAGTAATCGATTCCTTGGTGCCCGGTTTGACCGTTAGGTGATCTTTGTCTCGGATCCATTCGACCAACGATTCAACCTTGAGATCGAGCACCCTGGAATTCTGATCCAAACGGCCAAGCTCGATGGCGTTTTGCAACACTGCTTTACTAGAGATGATTACAACGTCGTCGCTTCTATTGCTTACCTTACTGTCGCCCATGTCCAGGCTGACCATGGGTATACCGTTGCTCTGTGGGTTTACAACTTGGATAGTGGCTCGTGCTAGATACTGTGTTGGAAGCTGAACCCAAATCAGACCACCAATCGATGTGCCGATAATAGCCCCAAGAATTGGCAGCCATTTCCAACGCCAAAGCATGGCTATCCAGTCAACACCTTGAGATGGCGAACCAAAGTTCATCCCTTGAGACGCGTTTTGGCCTATCGAATTAGCTTGTGACCAGGTGGATTCAGAGTTGTTCAAGTTTGTTAAGCTCATACCGTTTCAAATTCCAAAATGTCCGCACAATGATTCGGAAAGCATTCAATGAGTTCTGCGACAGCCAAGAAATTCTAATCTGAAAGTCCTGTATCCAATGCAAGCCCAGCCAATCCGACGACCCTAATTCTATATCAACCATCTGAAAATCGCTTCGTGCAATGTTCGGAACATTCGATTCTTTTGTAAGAAGCGCAGATAATTCCGATAGTTCCGGCAGTTATGAAATTTCGGACGAGTGACAATCGGGGCATTTTCAGGGGCTAGGGAAGCCAACTGCTACTCTTTCCGGGGCTGAATTTGATCACCGACCAGTGCAGACAACCGGTTGCCGATTGCCGATGGAGCCGTAGTAGGAGAGAAACGCTCGACCGTGCGACCATCTGGGTGAACAAGAAACTTAGTGAAATTCCAGCCAATTCGCTGAAACCCTAGCCATGAGCGGGCTTGCTGTTTTAAAAATCGATAAATCTTGTGGGTTGCGGGCCCGTTGACTTCGACTTTCGAAAACATCGGAAAACTAACTTGATAACGGGTGGAACAAAACACAAGAATTTCTGAGTCGGAAGCTGATTCTTGGCCCATAAACTGATTGCACGGAAAACCCAGAATCACAACCCCTTGGTCTCGTAAGTCTTGATAGAGCTTTTCCAAACCAGTGTACTGAGGCGTAAAACCGCACTTGCTGGCCACA
>JANODQ010000206.1:0-7154 GCA_031412775.1 Pirellulaceae bacterium
CGTGAACTGTTTTCCCTGAACCGTTTTCCTTGGACCGTAAGTGCTAAGCACGTTAGCACAAGTCTTCCGGTGAAATGAACTATTAGCCGATCGACGTTAGCCGCCGTTCTCAATAAATATCGAGTTTTAGGAAACCGAAGCTAACGCCCATCGGCTAATTGCCCCTGAAGAGCACATGGTGGCGTGCTTAGCCTGGGCTGCTATCTGGAAAATTGTGGCAAAATTGAAACCCGTGGCTAGCGTCATCGGCTCTGGTTTCATCAGGCCACGTCAACTTTGCTAGGAGACTTGGGTAGTACTGTGAGCCTGCGGAGCGGCTTGGTAACATTACCGTTTAATTTTCTTCTTACGTTACATTTACATCATGCATGAATCAAATCGTCCTGTTATTTTGATCACGGGTGCTGCTACTGGAGTTGGAAGGGCGTGTGCCTTGCAGTTTGCCAAGCGAGGCTTTGATGTCGTCGTGAATTATTCTCGAAGCGAGGCAGATGCCAAGCAGACCGCGAAAGATGTCGAATCGTTTGGTGTTCGGGCGCTCGTCATTCGTTGTGATGTGTCGAACGATTTGGCTGTGAGAGCCATGCTGCAAGAAGTCGAGAAGACCTTTGGGCGGTTAGACGTCTTGGTGAATAACGCCGCGACAACAAAGTTTATTCCCTACGCAGACATGGAAAGCCTCACCGAAGAGCTTTGGGATCGAATGTTCGCAGTCAACTTGAAGGGGGCTTTCTTCGTGACTCGGGCAGCAGCGGATTTGCTCAGGGCAGGGGAGGGCGGGGCTGTTGTAAACATCACTTCAGTCGCGGCAACGACAGGAACCGGTTCATCGATTGCTTATTGCGCCTCAAAGGCTGGGTTGAACACCATGACCAAGTCGCTTGCTAAGACACTGGCTCCGAAGGTTCGCGTCAATGCGGTCTGTCCGGGCCCAATCGATACACGATGGATTAAAGAAGGAGCCCCGAGTCTTGATCTAGGAAAGATGGTAGCGGGCTATCCTCTGCCAAAAGCTTCCCAACCAGACGACATCGCGGATGCGGTAATCTTTCTTGCGATTGGAACGACAATGGCAACGGGTCAGCTCTTGACGATCGATGGCGGGCAGACGCTTTAAGAAAAACCTAAACGATTCCAAGTTAGATTCGGTTTAAAAATTACCGGCGACCATAGCAAAGATAATCAACAAGATCGCAATAAAGATAACCCCGAAGGCGATTGAGACTT
The DNA here is from genome assembly GCA_031412775.1 of Pirellulaceae bacterium. Taxonomy (GTDB): domain Bacteria; phylum Planctomycetota; class Planctomycetia; order Pirellulales; family Pirellulaceae; genus JAIYDQ01. The sequence goes on from JANODQ010000206.1 coordinate 1,228, forward strand.
TTGTGTAAGAAATCGGCGCTGCACCATGCACCTCGCCAGTTTGGCCGTTGAGTAAAACGCGATAGGGGATTTTTTTGTAGTGGTAGACCATGATCCACATCGGTAACAAATAAGGCTCGCTTCGAAGATCTCCCAGCATCACGTTGACGTGCATATTGCGAACGCTTCCTCGAACGAATTGCGAGCTGGCTGCGGCTTCGAGTTGCTCGATTTGAGCGACAGCGATGGGGCGAGCTTCTCTTCTGGGCAAACGGAATTCTTCAACGATCAAGTTGGTAAGGTTGATGTTCTCGGGGGCAGCGGCTTTCGAAAGATCAAATGGTTGGATGGCTTGAACTTCGCTGACCGAAAGAATTCCGCTAGCGGGAACGATGACTCCGCTATACGAATTTTTTTGCGAACCAGATACCGGATACCAACTTGCTCGAGCACCAAAAGGAGGCGGTGATGCATCGGCACTCCACTCGGTTCGCGTTGTTGCGGAAAAGACCCAGAACGGAACGAAAACCTGAGTAACCTCTGCAAGTACAGACGCTGTTGCCGTGTCATCAGGACGCCAAAAACCTTGCGATAACCAACGCTTTAAAACACCTTCGATCTCATGTCGGTCAATGTCAAACGGGACTATTCCGGTTGGCTTTAATGTTCTCGCGTTCTTGCGAGCAGTCATCGATGAAGAGCCGCAAAAAGGACATCGCAACGATTTTGCAGACGCATCGTAGGACATCGAAGCCCCGCATCCCTCGCAAGCAAACGAATAGACAGATGCTTGTTGAACAACCACCGTGGTTTGCCCGCTTGACTCTTCCGTGTCGGTTTCAAGTCCACCGGTGGGGTTCTCGGTACCGCAGTTGGCGCAAAAGAGGTCTTCGTTATCCATGTAGGATCGACAGACTTTGCAACGAGTATTAGTAGGTGCCATCGATAGTGGATTTTAGTTGGATCGAGTACTGGTGGCGAGTGTCACAAGCGTTACTACAACGCCGATCAAAATCATCATGACGGCAATGGCTGCTCCGATGCGTTTAGCCGACCAAGGCTTTTCGCCATAGATTTTTCCGGTCTGGCCGTTAACTAAAAAGCGATAGACTTGATCTCGGTAGCGGTAGCTGAGCACGTGAACCGGGAGCAGAATCAAATCGGTCCCGCTGTGATCAAAATCGGTGCTAACACTAAGCCCGGCTTGCGTATCACCGGGTAGCTTTGCACCGACCGAGCGGGCCTCGCGATTACGGAACTCTTGAGTTGCAATGTTGATCGCTTGCTCGGCAGCCACTGAATACTCTTCCGAAAGCCAGCCTGCAAGATAATACGGTTTATAGCGAACAAGTTCGTTAAGATCGTATGGCTGAATTGCAAGAGCCTCATTCTGAGGAAGCCCAGCGGACCCGGAAACCATGAACCCGGAATAAAAAGCTCGATGACGACCTGACAGCGGCCACCACTCAGTCTCTTGAACCATTCGCGTCCGCGTCTCTCGCTGTCCTTTGGAGTTGGTTACCGTGTAGGTTTCGGTTCGATACCAATACTGGCCGATTTGGGCCGACCACTGGCTTTGAGCGTAAATCGAAAAATGCCAAAACGGGATGTAGACACCTTTTTGTTTTTCCGAGACCGCCTTGACGTTAAGGTCGCCAGGGCGGAACCAGGAATTGCGTCCGATCCACTGGAGGTACTTTTCTTGGGCTTGCTCACGTGTGACCGAAAATCCGATGATGAATTCAGGCCGTTGTCTCTTTGCTGCGTCGCGATTGATTTCCGTAACGTAAGCAGAATCGCAAAACGGGCAGTGAAAGGATCGCTGTTCGATCGAAGTTTCGACATCGCTTCCACAGTTTTGGCAATGAAAGAGATTGCTCGGAAGTGCCGCTTGTTTGGTGGGGGCGGACTGGTTGATTGAGTTGGACTGGTTGATTGAGTTGAAGTGCGGAGCTTTTGGCTTAGGCTGTGCGTTGCCTGGGCCTGCGATTTGCCGCGAATGACTTTCCCTTTTTTCGCGCCGAGGAACCTCGTCGGGGACTTCGAACGGCAGCCCGCAGGAGACGCAGAAACGAGACTGAGCGTCGCGAGGAGATCCACAAGCAGGGCAGGGGAGCCCAGTCGCCGGTCCTTGGACTCGGTCGGCATGAGGGGCAATTTCACCGTTTTGACCACCCTGCGAACCCTTATTATAGGGTTCGATGAGAATCGGCTCCAAACCAGGTCTTTCCTGAGGGCTGCGGCGAGTGGTCGGGTTGGTTGACATTGGCTAGGTTGCTCTGTTCCTTTACGGCAGAATATTGCTTGGCGAAATCGGCTGTTAATTCGACTGTTAAATCGGCCTCGCAATAGTCTGTGAAATCGTCGGAAATGGAAGATCCCCAAGCGATTTTTTGACGTTGCTTTCCCCCGCTCCCTCGTTATACTCCGTGACCCGTTATTGAGGAAACTACGTGGGAAGTTTACGACGAACGTGAATTTTCTTGCTAGCGAAATAATCGCAAGGTGAATTATGTCTAAGGTTTGTGAAGTGTGCGGCAAAGGCCCGCAAGTTGGAAATGCGGTCGAAATTCGTGGTAAAGCCAAGTATTTGGGCGGTGTCGGTACGAAAGTTACCGGTATCACCAAGCGCCGCTTCATGCCCAATTTGCAGACAATCAACGCATGTCTCCCTAACGGAGAAAACAAGTCGATGAAGGTTTGCGTGCAGTGCATCCGAAGTGGTCGCATCCGCAAAGCCGTTCGTAATAAGCCTTTTGATTTGTCCTCCAAATCTCCTGCGAAGTCGGCTTAGCTCCACATTCAGCAAGAGATTTTGAAAACAAAGAGATTTTGAATGTCGCTCGATAAGGCTCAGGTCGCTAAAATCGCATTGCTTGCAAGGTTATCCTTGTCCGGGCAGGAACTTGATTCGGCGACAGACCAATTGGGTAAAATCGTGGACCTGTTTCGACAGTTAGAGCAGGTTAACACCGATGGAATTGAGCCGCTTGTTCATGCTGTCGAGCTTCATAATGTGCTCGCAGTAGATCATGCTTCTCCTTCGATTAAAAGAGAATTGGCATTGAAGAACGCTCCGTCGGCAGACGATGAGTGTTTCCGAGTGAATGCGGTTCTCTAGTCAAAGAAAAGTTTGTGGATTGAGGTAAAGCTTTTTAACCAAAAGCTGTTCAATTCAGAATCGATTAAATAATGTTCCAGCGGTTTGGGGTTTTACGGATTATAAGTTTTGCAGATGATATGAAGTGCTCGATTTGTTCGGGACACTTAATGTTTTAACTAGTTTTGTAATAAAGTTTTTGAGTACGCCGTCCGGGTACAATTGAGAAAATCATGAGTCAGCAAATTCTGAAAATGGTTGAAGAGTCCTCCTTGAAAAAGGATGTCACTGTCTTTGAAGTCGGTGATACAGTTGACGTTCACACCCGGATCTTGGAAGGTACCAAAGAGCGAATCCAGATTTTCTCTGGCGTTGTTATCGCTCGCAGTGGCAGCGGCACCCGCGAAATGTTCGTTGTTCGTCGAATCGTTGCAGGTGAAGGCGTCGAACGAAAGTTCCCCGTCAACTCGCCGCGTATCGATAAAATCGAAGTTAAGCGACGCAGCGTTGTCCGACGAGCCAAGCTTTACTTCCTCCGTGAACGAAGCGGCAAGTCGGTTCGTCTCCGCGAACGACGTGTTTAATTTTTGTGTGTAAATTCTGGGGTTCGATATTTCAATTTCGAATCTCCAGAGCCGTATCACACTGAAATGAATCTATCAATCGACGTCTCTACTTGAGCGGCTATTCGGCATTAGGGGTTCCTCTTATTCGGCTCCGCTCTCGGAGACACATTCTTCTGTTAATTGTGCGTGATATTCTCTCTCACTCGCTCGCCTGAAGTACCTTTTTGGCTACAACTGATACCTGGTCATTCTCGAGACTGGTTTTAGATTTACTACGTTGTTTTGGTAGGAACGAAGATGCTTCAATCATTCCGTTTTGTTCACATTTGCTTAACGATAGTCATTTTTGTTTTTAGTTTTTCGGCATCTCTCCATCCGTCATTTTGCCAAGAAGCCACTCCTTCCAGTGCGCCGGTTCGGATTCCAGGTCTACAGCGAAACGGGCAAACCTTGCTCCCGAACGGATGGTCGTTGCGGCCTGCGGGGACGCAAGTTGAACTCGGTGATTTCCCAAGCCACATGGAAATATCGCCTGATGGAAAATTTGCTGCAGTTCTGCACAGTGGCTGGGGCACACATGAAGTGAGAGTGGTTTCGATTCCCGATCGACGAGTGGTAAGTGCGGTCGTAATTAATCAAACCTTTCAGGGGCTTCGCTTCTCGGAGGATGGTAGCTTTCTCTACGCAAGCGGTGCCGAGGACGAGTGTGTCTATGTCTTCAGCCATCGCGACGGTTACTTGACGCTCGACAAGAAGATCCAAGTTGTCAAAGTCAAAGAGAAGTTTGTCGTGTCCGGATTAGCGTCTATTGGTAACCATAAGCAGTTGCTTGTTTGCGGCATGTTCGCTGATGAAGTGGCCAAGATCGACATTGATTCTTCTATGCGAACCGGAACAGTCAAACTACCGGTAGGGAGCTTTCCATTTGAAGTCGTCGTGACTCCCGATAAGAAGCGAGCGATCGTTAGCCTTTGGGGTAAATCATCGGTAGCCGTGATTGATCTCGATTCGATGAATATGGTGGCTCAATGGGCTACGCGAAGCCATCCAACGGAGATGCTTTTCATCGACAAGGGCAAGTATCTTTTAGTGGGATGTTCGGACGACAACTCGGTAGTGATCTTGAATACCGAAGATGGTTCCCAAAAGGAAATTATCCGAACTTCGCTTTACTCAACAACGCTCAACGGTAGTACCCCAAACAGCCTCTCGGTCTCGCCCGATGAAAACGTTTTGATTGTTGCTAATGCCGACAATAATAATGTCGCTATGTTTGACATTCGCGATCGTGGTCAGTCCAAGTCGCTTGGTTTTATTCCTGTTGGCTGGTATCCGACGAGTGTGCGATTTGCTGAAGATGGAAAAGAGATTTTGGTGACCAACGGCAAGGGGCTGACGTCGCGCGACAATTCGAAAGGTCCCAACCCATTGCAAGAGCCCCCGGCATCTATTCGCGAATACATCGGCGGATTGTTCAAGGGAACGATGAGTGTGATTGAATCGCCATCGCCAGAGCAGATGGTTGCATGGACCAAAGATGCTTATTTGGTGTCACCGCTGCGTAGTGACCAACAGCCCAATCTTCAAGCCCTCGCTCAAGAGTCTTCTATTCCGTCGAAAGTGGGTGATGCATCTCCGATCAAACATTGTTTTTACATCATCAAGGAAAACCGAACCTACGATCAAGTTTTCGGTGACATTCCAAAAGGGAATGGCGATGCAAGTCTGTGTATCTTTCCTGAATCGGTAACACCGAATCATCATGCACTCGTTAACGAGTTTGTTTTGCTCGATAATTTTTATGTAGAAAGCGAAGTAAGTGCCGACGGGCATGAGTGGTCGATGGCCGCTTATGCAACAGATTTTGTGGAGCGAGTGTGGCCGCTTAACTATCGAGGTGGACGCAAAAAAATCGGCTACACCTCCGAAGGCGGTTACGAAATCGCTGCACCGTCAAGCGGCTACATATGGGACAAATGCGCGAAAACTGGCGTTAGCTACTTTAGCTTCGGCGAGTTCATCCAGAATCCAACTCAGCCAGGCATGCCGAGCAAACCTCGAGTCAAAGCCTTGGAAGGCCATTATGATCCGCTCTATCGTTCTTACGACTTGGAGTATCGCGATGTCAACCGAGCGAAGCGATTCGCAGAACGATTTGCCGAGTTCGAACGCAACGACAATCTACCTCAGTTCATCGTTCTCAGAATTGGCAACGACCATACCACTGGTACGCGTGTCGGCAAGCTTACTCCGATGGCGATGGTCGCAGACAATGATCTAGC
>JANODQ010000207.1:0-3926 GCA_031412775.1 Pirellulaceae bacterium
AAATCTGTCACGGCAACACCTTGGATTGGCCAACCAAGTGCTCTCTGAAGCGTGAATTGAGCAATGTTATAATCAGCCACTACCCTGGCGTATTCGCGTTGAGTGGCCGCCAAAGCTTGAATCGACTGAAGCACTTCGATCGGAAGTCCTTGCCCGTTTTGAATTCGATCCCAATTCTTGGTGAACGATTTTTCCGCCGCTTCAATGCCCTCTTCTACCACCTCGATCTGTTGCGAGCGAGCGTGGACTTGAGCATAGGCTTCAGTGACTTCGCGAGCTATTCGATCCATTTGAGCGATCTCTAGCATGCGTGCTTGCATGATTCGCGATCTCGATTCTTTGCGAATGGCTCTTTCGCCAACACCGAATTGCCTCACTTCCCAAAACGCGACGGCATCAGCATCTAACCGATCTCCGAAGTCACCTAATGTGCCTCCCAAGCCACCGCCGTTGAGCCCATAACTTGCCGACAACGCCACACTCGGCACTAGCGGTGCATTCTTTTCGCGATTCAATCTTTCAATCGCCTCACCAATCAAATGCCGCGACTCCGACAACTCGGGACGATTCGTCAGAGCCAAGGAAACGAGTTCTCGAGGTACCGCATTTCTATCCATCAATTCAATCGGAGTGATTTGCATTTCGGAAGGAACAAGCCGTTGCACCGAATCCCATCGAATGAGTTCGGCCAGCCTAGAGGAAGCCACTGCCGCCGACTCCTCTGCACGTATTAGCTCGCTTCTTCGAAGTGCAACTTCCGTTCGAGCGCGATCAAAATCGGATTCGAGCCCCTCACCGACTTTTGCAAACCTTTCTGTGCTCGTTGATAACTGCTCTGCACGATCGACAATATCTTTTGCAATCGCGAGATCCTGCTCGCATCGCAACAATTCCGTATAAGCGACTGCAGTAGCAAGAAGAAGATCGTTGGTGGTCGCTTTCGCGCCTGCTTGTCGAGCACAAGCGGTTCGCTGAGCAATCCTCGGCTGAAAGATTGCATCAGCAAAATGAAACTGGGAGACGAGACCAGGAACGGCTGGTGAACCCGCGCCGACAGCACTCGTTCCCAATCCGGAATAGTAAGAACCTCGACTTGTGTTGATCATATTCCCAGCAACATCTTGAATTTGTCCTTCGTGTTTGTGATAGTTCATACCCGCCCGTATCGAGGGAAGCTTGAGCGCGTTGGCTCGATCAATTTGTGCCAACGATTCTTCGATTCGAGCTTGTGCGAATGCGATCTGTGGATTCTTACCAGTGGTCAACATCAAGGCTGTAGTAAGGTCGATGCTTTGCGTATCCACACTTACTGGATACGCTTCTTGCGGACGAGTCTTTTGCTGAGGATTGCTTTCGCTTGCCGCTACCGAAACATCATTCGCGTTTGGTATGCTCGATGCAAGGACAACTGCCACGGAGGCCGGTACAACATTCGAGGCTGATGCAACCTGCTCATGGGAAAGAACGACTCCAGCATGTTCGCTAGACGCTTCTACTGCGCGATCTGATACTGCAAGATCTGATACTGCGAGATCTGAAGCGACCGCTGCTTGAGAGGCGACAAATTTTTGCGAGGAATCTACTTTTGTTCGCGCTGTGAAGGTGCTGGCCGAGCGACATCCAAATACGCTTGCATAAAGAAAAAGCACCAATAGCAATCGAGTTTGTTTTCGGAGCTTCACCATAGAATTGTCCCGAAAGTTCCTTTAAAGGCAGACAACTCAAAGTCCAAGTTGATCGAAGTTTCTGATTCTCTTTGGGAAGTAACAGACTCATCGAGAGAGGCTATCGGATCGATCGCTTCCGATTAAACCGGAATAATCGATTCGTCCATGTCAGTACCGAAAGATACTGCGGGTTGATTGCTACAACCGGCACATTTATTTGCTAGCCATTTGAACATTTTGTCCGTCTTGGAAAGCTGCGGCGTTGGCGACAATCACGTTTTCTCCGCCAGCAAGACCGCTAGCGATCTCAACGTCGCTTGCAGAACGAATACCGATTTTAATTGGTGTTCGTGTCACCTTTCCTGCTTCAGTGACAACCATACAGTAGGCCTGGCCATCGACAACCACGACTGCTGACTTCGGTAGCGTCAATGCGTCTTGCTTCTCAGCAACTGTCAATTCCACGTTGGCATACATCCCGGGCCGAAGCGTTCCGGCCTCGTTTGGCACATCGATCTCACATCTTAGCGTTCTAGATCCCGATTGGAGTGCCCAAGCAGTCCTCGTAACGTTCCCCTCAAAGACGCGTCCGGAGAGCGATGGCACTTTGATAAGTGCTTTGCGCCCCGGTTCGACTAGAGCAGCATCGGTTTCTGGAACGTCCATGAAGACGCGAATCTTGTCGGTCTGAACAATGGTAAAAAGTGGCTTGTCTTCGCTTGATTTAGCCGCTTGAATGAGTGCACCGAGATCGAAATTGCGCTCTGTGATGACACCATCGTACGGCGCACGAATTACTAAGTAGTCGCACATGGATCGAACTCGTTGCAACTCCGCTTCGGCAATCTTGAGTCTTGCTTCAGCAGCCTTAAGATCTGCTTTCGCTTTCGCGATTCCCACGACAGCTTCATTTTGCTTCGCTTGGGCTGATCGAATTTTCGCTGCAGACTCTGATCGGGTCGCATCCGCTGCAAGCATCTGCTGGCGAGTCTCGTCGGCAAGTTTTTGAGTCACCGTTTTCATTGAGGCCAACGAGTTGATTCGTTCTGATTCGGATGCCCATCGCTGATATTCAGACTCTGCTTTTTGTTGACCGGCCACGAATTCATCGACGTTCGCTTCTGCTGATTTCGCGGCTGATTTGGCGACTTCGACAGCCGCTTCAGCCTGAGCGATATCAGAGATCGCTTGAACAACCATCGCTTCCTTTTGCATTCGTTCATCCAGCAACTCGGGCGCAGTCAACACGGCAAGAACTTGACCAGCCTCCGTCACGTTCCCTTGTTGATCTCTCTTTGGTCCAACCACTCGATCACCGATGTCGACCCATTGCTGATCGATGTAACCAGACACTTTTGCGAGAATATGGGTTGTGGAGAACGCTTCGACTCGACCTGGCTGTTCCGTCTTTTGAAGAAGCAACTGTCGGACGGGTTTCGCCGTAGTCACTTTCGGCAATTCAGCAGTTGAAGTAGCTCTGTCGGAGAACGAGTCGACCTCCATTGGTTGCCTACAACCGATAAAGCCAGCGAGCGTCGTTACACTCAAGAATGCAAGTAGCGATCGACATAGATAATCGCCTCTTGAATTTCGATAATAGTTCATGCTTAACACTCGTATGGGATTCTTGTTTGATTTATTTTTCGGAGAAGATAGCTTCGTCCGCGTCGTAAGGATGCAAGGACCCAGACGAAGTACCGCGTCCGGCTTGTACCCATGCAAATATTGCTGGCAAGACCAACAATGTAGAAAGCGTTGCGGCGATTAAGCCTCCGACCACAGCACGCCCCAATGGTGCAGTCTGTTGGCCTAAATCGCCAATTCCAATTGCCATCGGCAGCATACCAGCAAGCATCGCACAGCTGGTCATTAAGACCGGCCGCAGGCGATCCAAAGCAGCATGCTCGGCAGCTTGCCAGGAACTCTCTCCATCGCGTCTCCGCTGTTCCGCAAAAGTGACAACTAATATTGCGTTCGCCATCGCAACGCCTAGCCCCATGATGATTCCGATGAAGGACTGGATGTTGAGTGTAGATCCAGTAAGCCACAACATTACCCCTGCCCCTGCGATGACCGCTGGCGCAGTTGAGATGGTAACTAGCGAAAGTCGAAACGATTGAAAGCTCGCCGCAAGCATCAAAAAAATCGCCAGCACTGCCAAGACAAGCCCAACGCCAAGCCCGCTTAACATTTGATAGAGCGGCGGTATTTGGCCTCGCAATTCATAAGTCACACGAGCCGGCTTCAACCCCAGTTTCT
>JANODQ010000208.1:0-10547 GCA_031412775.1 Pirellulaceae bacterium
CGAGGAGATCGAGACTCGCTCGCGAAGCCTGCTCGGACATTCCCGAGGCATCGATTAAACGTTGTTGCAGCTCTCCGGTCGCGTTCAAAGCCTCGGCAGCTTCAGCAGTTTGATAGGAATTTGCGATAGCCAAGTCCTTGATGGAAGCCAGTTGACCGACGATCGTAATTGCGTCCTTAATGCGTTTGGATTCGGAGATCAAGTCCGTGTTTAACTTCTGAATCTCGGCGATCGACTTACGAGCAGATTCGGTATAGGTTTGCTGCTGCGCTAGTACGCTGAGCAAGTGATTGGTTTCATCGACCGAGCCTTTATGGCTGGCAACAAGGGCAACGCTTCGCTCCATGGCATTGACCTGCTTCTGCAATGCTGCCAGCTCATGTGAGGCTGGACGGGCGACTCCGAAATAGAAGAGACCGAAGGTGAAAAAGCTCCCCGCCATAAAAGGGAGCCATGTTGGCCACTTCGTAGTCGGTAGGAGATCCGAGGGCTCTGAAAATCGCATCGATTGGTTGATCATGGAATTGTACCGATTGGGTTATCGTGGAGATTAACGTTTTGACTATCCGCCTGAACCCGATCGCTGCTTCATCCGTTAAGAAGCCATCGAACTGTTTGCTTTATCGGAAGAGTTTGCCTAGCCGATTGATGCTTTCTTATCGGAGTCTTTTTGTACTACCTGAGACGATTTTCACGTCTTAAGTGGATACGTTTCCAAAAAAATACGTTCTGAACAAGATGCGAACAGCAAGAGACGCCAAGCGTTCAGATTTGACTTTTGAATGCACCTTTCATCGAAAAGGGTGTCAAAATCGCTTTTTGCCGCGTCAACTGCCTTGGACCATCGAATCGTTCGATTGCGTGAATGATTGAAGCGAGTTTAGCGCCTAGAATTGTTCTGCGATGACCTCAACCCGACCCTAATGCTCATGGCACGATGTGAAATATCCGGCTTGGACATTCCCGAGTTAGTGAGTGTTTTAGCGGGGGACCTTTTGGACTGTGAGATCCCGCGACATTCGATGATTTACAGACGATTCCATCTCCGGATGGTATTGCTCTCCCCGCAATCAACCCAATCTCTTGGTTTAACTCGTGTTAATTGCGACTAATGGTCTCGGAACCGTGCAAGGGGTTACGAAGATTTTTCTTGGTGCGCCGGAGCGCTCTTGCTGTCGTCGGTCAGTGGCCAAAATTTGTCCGCAAGGAGCGACTACTTCTTTTTGCAGCAGCCCGTGCTGCATTTCGAAGTTGCGGCAGCGATTGTAGCAGCCGACTTGTCCGCACAGCAGTTGGCTGGGCAGCTAGTCGCATCACTGGCACAACAATCACAGTCGCAAGTTTCACAATTACAAACACCTGATTCGCAACAACCACCACCATCTGGGCAGCAACTTGTGCAAGCACAAACTTTGGACGCAGCAGCCGGTACAGCATTGCTGGCATAGGTCGCTCCAAAGGCGAGACCAATTCCCACGACCATTATCAAAAGTACCGATGATGCAATTTTCATAAAATTTTCCTTTGTTTAACTTTCTGTTTACCCTGTTACACCCTACTTGATTCACTTATTGGATGCATTACGGATTTTCGTTCTTCATCATAATTTACGATCTTTAGCCAATTTCTACTTCTATCGAGTCAATAAGCCCTTCTGCGACAATCTTTCCAACATCCGAAATTAGGTTCACTGGTCGGTTATCGACCAAATCATTTTGTCAAGTCAATCACCCACGTTGCTTGATCAGCGGCCAAAGCTCATTTAAATATTAATATAAATATTCGAAATGACAGCCAATTAGAGAATGTTCGCTTTGATGCCTACGACATGACACACCTTCAATACTAAATTGGAAATTCCTTATTCGCCGCGTTCTAGTCGTATTCTTTAGATCCTGACCAATTGGTTCAGTATGTGCGTTACCGCTCGTTTAACACTTCGAGCTGTTCGAAGTTCGTCACTAGCTTTGATTGAAAGAGATTTGCCATGTTCAAGTTCCAATCCCTGGTCGCCGCGATGGCTCTTGCTGCCGTAATGCCAATGCTCGCGTATGCCCAACACAAAGAAGATGACAAAATGATGAAGAAGTGTGCACTGGTTTGCTCAACCTGTCAGATTGAGTGTGACAATTGTTTTGTCCATTGCCTGAAACTAGTTGCGGAAGGCAAAAAGGAGCATCAGGCGACGGCTCAGCTTTGTGCTGACTGTGCAGAGTGTTGCAAGGCATGCGCAACGCTTTGCGCAAGAAACAGCCCGCTCGCTAAACACATGTCCGAGTGTTGTGCTAAATGTTGCAACGACTGTGCAACCGCATGTGAAAAATTCCCAAAGGACGAGCAGATGGTGGCATGCGCAAAATCGTGCCGTGAATGTGCTAAGGATTGCTTGGAAATGTCAAAGCGCGATCAAAAGTAGAGAACTTTGTTGATCGGCTTTTGCTTCAAAACAAATGCAAGTCTATTTGTACATGTTTGAAAATTACCACGAACTTCAGCATCTTAAGCTTCGGAAAGAGAAATGAAGCTGGACAACAGCTTCATTGCAAAAGCCAAAGCGGTGAGTCTTGCTGGAGAGATAGATAATGTGCGACAAGGCCGCGGTCGAGCATAAAGCACTTGTCCGAGAAATGGAGATCGACGCTCATCATGAAGATGCACACCGTTCATCGACAAGCGTGAAATAGATTTAGAATCGATTATTGCAATTTAGATTTCAAGAAGATGAGAGAGTAACAGTTGTTACTCTCTATTTCGCGTTGAAATGCCTAGTGCATTAAGGACGCAGCTGATTTTCTTAGTGTGCGGTATTTTCAAGCTTTTAAGACACCAGCGAAAATTAATTTAAGGTTTGAATTTTACCGCAACTATCGATAGCTTCGCTTCCGTCACGGGTTTTTGAAAGACATACACCTTCCAAACTTTCTCCAAATGATCGATGTTCTCGATTGAGTAGTGCTGTTTGAGAGCTGACTCCATTCCACGGTCAAGCGAGTCATTCGCAAATTCGATCATTCTCGACGGACTGCCTCGTTCGGCAAGCATTCGCACCAGTGAGAGGCTCTGACCGTAAAAAGTTGGCATTTGATGGGGTGACAAAAATGATTCTAAGGATACAAGCTGATGAATGGGCATTGCGTTCCCTGACATAATTGCTTCGTTACAGTCCCGGTAATGCAGGTTTTGCTTCATGACTGTGTCCGCTAACATGGCGATACCTTCATCGAGCCAGTGCGGAGGTTGTCGTCCGCCAAACCTATCTGCCAACACAACATGCGTTAGCTCATGCGGAAGTGCAGTTAGTTCGCCCGCTTGATTCAGCAGGAGGTCGATCTCACGGCAAACGATCTTTCCCGATTGAAATTGAATGAGGCTACATCCACTGGTCTGGTCACCATTGGAGCCAACTTTGCGCACATAGCTCGCATGGTTTGGATGTACGCGAATTTTGCAGCGTGGTTCCCATTTAGACGAAACTTCGTTCTCGCCCCAAACTCGGAACAATTCGATACGTAGCTCTTCACATAAATTCAAAAGTTGGTTTGCCGATGGTCCGTTTTGAAAACTTTCAACCTCAAACCATTTCGATGCTGAATGAATGTTTTTAGCGTCGGCAAACCCACATTCTGTATCGAGGATTAAGCCAGTCATAAAGAATGTAAACGCTAGAACGCTTCGAAACATTGGTTGGCTCCGTGTAAATGTACTGCGATTCGGATTCGAAAAATCAATTCTCGGGTGCGAGTGGAAACAAAGACCGTGCCGAAGGCATTAAGCAACGTGCTAGTTTGAGCTTTAAACCTAATGACCGCCTACGTTAAGAAAATTCGGAAAACATTTTGAGCCTTAGCGATTGACCCTGCTTGCCTGGATTGTGCGCTGCAGATGCATCGAAAAAAGGCATGCTTGGTGACAGAAGAGATGCTTTCAAAATGTAAAATAAAACGACAATACTTTCGTTTTGAGTGAAGGATGGCTCGAATGATGCATCTATTAGATATTGGTGGCGACGAACGGAATCGCCGGCTTTATTTTCGCAAGATGCAATCCCAAGTGATGTCCTTTTAGGACAGGAGTTTGATGATGAAGAGATTCTTTTTAGCGGGCAGTGTCGTAGTTGTCGGAATGGGTTTATTCTCAAGCAACGTATCGGCCCAGAGTAGCGTTCCATGCGGTTGTGGTTCGACAGACGCTGTTGCAGTTGCAAGTTCTACAGGAGCGGGCAATCCAGCGTATCAGCGATTTTCGTACGAGCCGACGGCCTCCGTATTGTCGCAAGGAATGTATACGCAGCCCGCGTATACTCAACCCACAAGTAATGCCATCGTGGCTCAGTTGAACGTTGTGCGTTCAACCCCCGTCGTTCTTTCAAACCCATCAGTGCAGAGCTATCGACGATTTTCCTATGAACCGTCAGCGACTGCCCGCTCGAATGGTTCGGGGCGAAGAATGGAAACGTGGGAATACTCGAAAGCGGATCCGCGTAAGTATCGATAAATTTTTATTGGACTAACGGTGATCTAGATAGTCGTTCTAGGGTCTTGGAGTGTGGAATGAGCTCGCTTCAATTCGAGACGGGCTTGTCACGTACAATTTGTCAGACCGCCAGAATACGATTTCCATTTAGGTTTGAGCTTCTATCGCCCAATCCAAACTTTCTAACGCAAGGTCGATTCAAATGCTCATGCATAGTGCAAAGACATTCTGCAGTTTCCTGACGAGTGTGCGTCGTTGGGGGAAATTGCATTCACTCATTACTTGAGGATTCTCCAAGTGATGGGATGATGGAGATTATCGTTTTGATGTGGTCCGGTTCGGTTGACGATCCTAAGCACATCAATGGTGTGGGGACCGTCGCGTAGGGTTGCTATGCATTTTTCATCTCGAAGCGTGCTTGAAACTCGATCAGCATAAGCTCATGATCAGCTATCATGTGGAGTTTTGCCATGCGAGTAACTTGTTAATCCAACTTGACTTGCTGACCAGCACAGATGGCTTCTATGACCGCTTCTGCGGTCGTAGCCTTTCTCAATCGTTCTGAAACGTACTGGCTTTTAAAGAGCGCGTTAATGTTCGCAAGAAGTCTTGTTTGCAAGCGGGACGAGCCAGTAGGTGTAAGAACTAAAAACAGCAAATCCGCACGTTCATTCGATCCTTCAATGCTTATGCCTTCATCGCATCGTGCGAATGCGACAAACGGGCGGTCTAAGCCAGGCAGTTTTCCATGTGGAATTGCCAAGCCATTACCAACATAAATTGGCATAAATTGCTTACGTTGAAGTACCGCATGTGAAATCATTTCGTGTTCTGCAGGGAGATCTTCACGATGCATCTTTGCAATGAATTTTTTGATAGCGTCATCCATGGACGTCGCTTTCAAACCAAGCACAACTCGATTTAGACTCAGTGCGTCTGCGAGTGAAACAAAATCTCCTCCACGGGCTCTGTCAAACTCATCCCCCATATTTCCTACAACTTCTTGGACGACATCTTCGAATGTCAAAATCCCGCTCCACTCAGAATCCTCAGCGATTACCAACGCCAGCCGATCATAACTTTGCTGGAACAATCCAAGTGCCTCTTCTAAGGTCAGTTCCTCCTTAAATTCAATACAAGGTCTTGCAATGGATCGAAGGTAATCCGAATTCATGGTTTCCGATGCATCAAAAAATGGAATGTTCTTTACGTGTATGTATCCAATTGGATTTTCCCTTTCGTTTTCAACAATCGGATATCTAGAAAACCGCGTCCGCTTGATCATTTGGAGATTTTCTGTCCATGACGCATCAAGTCGAATGGTTTGTACTTCCCGTTTCAATCGCATCGACCCCCTAATGTGTCGATCCCCAAGATCTACGATATTCTCAATCAATAAAAGTCGCCGAAACGGAATAAGTCCGAGTTGTTCCGTGCGTTCGAAGACCTGCTTCAAATCTGCTTTTCTAGGACGCAACAAAGATGCAATCACGCAGATCATTAGGATGAAGACGATAAGTACGAGCGATACTCCAGTGGGTAGCTTAACTAAATCACTTGCCAACATTTTGGTTCCCAGAATCATTACAATTATGGCAAACCCGTAATGCAGGAAGTGAAACATCTTCATGAAGTCTTGTACTGCAAAATAGAGAGCACGAAGCCCAAGCATCGCAAACAAATTCGACGTGAAAACTAGGTAAGGGTCTGTGGTAATTGCAAAGATCGCTGGAATGGAATCGGCGGCGAAAATGATGTCAGACGATTCAATAGCCAGCAGCGCTAGCATCAGCGGAGTTACCCAAAGTTTCCCATCTCGGAAAATCCAAAAACGATCTTGTTCGTATGTATCAGTCACGCGTACAAACCGACGTAAGGTGCGCACGACCCAGTTGTTCTGTGGATCGTAGCTAGTTTCCTTTCGTAAGACCATCATTAGTCCTGTTCCGAGCAGGAATACCCCGAAAACGTAAAGCACCCAGTGAAACTGATGCAGCAACGCTAAGCCTCCTAGAATGAAGATCAGTCGAAGCAGGATAGCTCCGACAATCCCTAGCGAGAGTACGCGATGCTGATAGACCGGGGGAACTTGAAAGTAATTAAAAATCAGAATAAAGACAAAGACGTTGTCGATGCTTAACGATTTCTCAACCAAAAAGCCTGTGAAGAATTCCAGTCCCGCCTCGACCCCGCGTTCGTGGAAAAATACCAGCCCGATGTTAAATATGAATGCCAGACCGATCCAAATGGCAAACCACGAAAGTGCTTCTTTTATGCCGATGACATGGGATCTGCGGTTGAATAAACCGAGATCGATACACATCATCACCGCAATAAAAACTAAAAAACCGATCCATTGCCACATAAGATTTCCGTCTTGCACTTGAATTGATTAGGTGCAGTTGTTTGTTAAGCTACTGTCGGCCAGTCTCATTTTGATTTGTTCGTTTGAATCACCAAAATCATATGAAGATCGTTTAAAGAGATAACATCATGCCTACGTGGCACTCTCGGTTTCGTTATGAGTCCCGGCCTTGATGACAAAAGCTTTAAATTTGGCGATCTTGTCGCTGCGAAATCTCCAGACATCGCGGGATGAGTAGCCAACGCGAATTGCACTGCAATTTATCCTGAATGAAAATGGAAAAACTGATCAAGTGTCAAACGAATTGGAGTTTCAAAAGGCATGCTCAACCCCAAATGACTTTCAAAGGTCACCCTTTTCACCGACAATCCATCTTTCCAGCATGACGCGTTCCGAGGGCAACTGATGGGTGCCTCCAGCCAGTATGTCCAAAAATCGGTCCCATAGATTTTTGTCTTTATCGAATTCGCTTATAAATTCGGCGACTGCACTCTTGTAATCTTGTTCATAGTGGATCGCTTCCTCCTTCGAAAAATCACTTGGTGTCTTGCTTTGTATGAACTCATTGAGTTTCTTTAATTCTTCGGCTGAATACTTCTCACGGATTAACAGTTCAACGCGACATGCATCTGCATAAGCAACTACCATCGGAAGAAAAACGCCTTCAGAATCTCGCATCTCCTTTTGCCATTCGATGTTCTCGCTTGGAGGAATCATATTAACGCTCATTTGGGGAAGGTCTTCCAATTCCTTTTCGAGCTGAATCATTAGTGCATCAAACTTGACCCACATTTCTGAATTGTCACTTTTGTCATTCGATTCAATCTTTCGCTTGCCATTCTCGAGTATGTGCGTAACGGATTCGATAGCGTCGTTGATTTTGACAAGCTTTGCTTTCCAGTCGGCAATTGACATCGCAGATCCAGTATTAAACACCCTGTCGATCGCTCTGTTGTTAAAGCCCCTTATCTTCGATTCAATTTCAACCAGCTGGCTAAAATTACGATCCATGTCCTGTCTGAACTTTTTAATTGCGATCACTGAATTGAGTTCCGAAATTGTACTTGAATTTGACATTGAAATTTTAATCCTTAAGGATTGAGGTGTGATATTCCGGTTCCGTCTGGAGATGTAATTTGTTTACAAATACTTGTAATGCTGAAATCAATAGTCCCAGCACGGCTTGGGGGTGAAGTCGCGATATTTTGATCGTGGTAAGCGATGGAATAAGCTTGGTATTAGGGTTCGGAAATTGACGGTACATCGAGGGATTCGTAGTAAAGTGCCACATCCCACATTTGTTCGATTGAAAGCTTATCCGCTACCGGGTGCATGAGTGATGCGAATTCGGAGCCGCCACGATGATCATCTGCAAAAAGACTAAGCTGCAACTTGATGTAATTGGCGTATTGGCCTGCGAGGATGGGATAAACCTCGTTTCGTGTACTATGGCTGGGCCCATGGCATTCCGCACACATTGGGATGCGGGCTTTCGGTAAGCCCTTCCTTGCAATCGTCTCTCCTCGATTAATAGATAGTTCCGATGCAGTCGATCTTTCAGTTGTTAGCATGACCTCGAGTTCACTAAAATATTGTGAAAGTTCTTTGATCTCCAAGTCGGTCAACGCGGCTGAAATGGGCTCCATGACGCCACTACGTCGTTTCCCTTTTTTGTAAGCACTAAGCGCAGCTTCGAGGTACGCGGCTTTCTGACCCGCAAGTTTTGGAGCTACGCCGGTATCTCTTCCTTGGCCTTCAACTCCATGACATCGTACACAGCTATCGCCAATTGAATGGAGCAAACGAGTGCGACCGGAAAGAACTTGAATGGGCGCGTCCTCACTGGTTTCAAAGTTTTCGCTACCCACCATTTCTCGGTACTGCTGCTCATTCAGCTCCGGAAACTTATTAAGGAATGCGACGATGGCCCACACTTCGTCATCGCGTTGCTGAGAGGGCCAGGCTGGCATGCCGGTGAATTTTACGCCATGCTTGATAATGTAGAAAAGTTCTTGCGGATCCCACTCGTGGATGACTGGCGGAAGATAGGGTGGATGAGGTGTCATTTGGCTTGCGATCCTGGGACGCTGGATTGCTGGATTACCATGGCACGGAAAGCATCCGTTGTCATAGAACGTGGCCCCTTTCAGCACCATGCCCGAATCATCGAGTGCAGGAACAGATATTCCCATTGCATGCGTCGACACCGAGCGGGTCATTGTAAAATTTAAAATCCAAGCCGTAATCGGCCAGTGACCAGAGCTAGCTCTGATCGGTATAAGCCCCAGCACGACGACTAGAGATCCGAGCGTAAATGCAATTGCAATAAGCGTGGAAATCTGTAGAAGCCAACGCTTAATTCCTGCCCAGCCATGCGAAGGCCCAAGTAATGTCTTTATATTTTGAACGAGGCCTAACAGCGACCGTCCAATAACTACAAACACGCTCTTGCATAATTTAAAGTATGTATTCATGGAGACCCACTTGCTTGAATGGTGTTTCCATGTAGCAGCCTAACGGACAGCCAAAGACCGCCAATTAAATATGAGACTCCACCACCGACGAGCATGATCGCGCCGCCAAGATGCTGATCTGCCAAGGATGTCAGACCGGAGTGGCTTTCGCCATGAGCGTAAAGTGTACGCGGCGTGAGGGCCAAAAGCGCACCAAGCAACACCATGTGCATCATGGTGAGCAATAGCCCAATAACTCCGGCGGCGGCTCGATTCACATCGTATGGCGAGCTCCCTCCGAATGCCGAGAGCCACAAAAGCAGACTACACGTAAGGAACATAAACTGTTCCGCAAGCAACCCGATTACTGTATGCCTCGCCAAATGGTGTAGCCAAGGTGCATGCCATGTCCAGACTACGACTAGCTCTAACAACGAGATAGGTATCGGTTGAAACAATTGAGGAACGCGGTTGACTGGATCAAAGTTTCCGCCCGCAATTCCAATTGCGATAAGGGGTGCGGCAACAGCTACGACTCCCATATGCATTGTCATGTGCACAAAGAACGCTTCCGTTGCCAGCAGCGGCAACACGCCCCACATCATCAAAAGAGTAAGGCATCCGAGGGTTAAAAACATTGTTCGCATCAGTCACATTTCTCCATAAAAAATGCAGCCAAAGCAACAAACATGGTCGCAATTGCGCTAAGTCCCGAGAGAAGAAGTGTTGAGGATCCCAAGAGTCGATGTCGATCCTCCGACGTGTCTCGATCATGAGGCAGGCTCGAAACTTGGTTGCGGTTTCGACGATACCCAGCGAAACCAATGAGGCTTATGCCGACCAACGCGATTACCGTGTACATGGCAATCATCTCGCGGACGTTTCCGAGAGAGCGATCTGGGCCTGAATGTTTTGCACACCATATCGCAGCCGTGAGGTAACAAGCAAGAAAGTGCAACGCCCAGATGGTAGGCGACGCGATAAGTAGCCATAGGCTTTGCTTACTTTCGTGCGTATCGTCAATTTCGTGAGACTGTATCATCGAACTCTCTTTAAGCTACCAAGGGAAATCCGGCGATCACAGCGACGGTAATTACAGTCGTCAATGCAGTGAAGTGCCAATAAAGTGTTACATTCGTTATGTCACCGTTGTAGCGAGCGGAGAGTCGTCCAAATATTCTTCGCGCGATGCAGTAAAGTTGCATGTACATACCAACCACAATGTGAATCACCGTCCACAGGACCAACATCCAAAC
>JANODQ010000209.1:0-13921 GCA_031412775.1 Pirellulaceae bacterium
TAACGCGGGCAAACTGATATGCGCCGAGCTTACCCGTTGCACCTACAATGCGTTATCATGAGCGATCACTTGCGAAAATACGGATCCCTTTTCGATCGGGTTCAATAGGCGATAGGTCAACCGTCCATCCGAGTTTATTCGAAGCAAGTCGTTCTTGATGGCGATGTTCCCAACTTACATTGTTCTGGCCATAGTCTGGCATGGGGCGAAAGGATGGATCGCGAGTAGCCATCGCGATAGCAATCGTCGCAATGGCGATATCCATGCTGAAAAAGGCTAGGACCATGCAGACCCAAAAACGTCGCGACCTTCGTTCGGAAACAATGTCGACCTCGTTACTTGCGCTATTCATTTTAGATGCAATCATCTTGGTCCTAGGAGCTGTACATAAACTTCGCGATGGTTTCCGCTGTTATCTTCGACACGAACTTCAGCCGCGGCATGGCCTGTGCCAGCCGAGAGACGATTATGAAAATGGATTGCAATAGGAGCAATTATCGTTTCGCCCGGTTCGAGCTGCAGTGGTTTTCCCGAACTCCATTCGATCGATGCGTTTTCAGGCTTTTTAATCTCCATCGTATAAGCTTGAATAATCTGCGAACGATTTACGATTCGGAGTCGAAAGTTGTTTTGAATGTCGTTGTTACCTAGGGCTGTGTAGGGTGCGCCGGGAGCGCGGAGCACTCGAACATCCATCGCGAATTTTGTCGACAACACAAACAAAAATAGAACAGAAAGTACACCGATAAGTGTTGGATAGATAACAGTCCTTGCACGAAGCCAACCGAATGTTTTGCCTGCAAGTTCTTCTTGACTGCTATAACGAATTAACCCCGGCGCGAATCCCGCATGCTCCATGACATCGTCACATGCATCGATGCATTGAGTGCAATGAATACACTCCATTTGTAAACCATTGCGAATGTCGATTCCCGTTGGACAGACTGCCGTGCAACGACCGCAGTCTAAACAATCGCCAAGCTTGTTATCTTCTTGACGCTTTCCTTTACCACGAGGCTCACCGCGATTCTTGTCATAAGCCACAATCAGTGATCGGCGATCTAGCATGACCGATTGAAAGCGACCGTAAGGACACGCGATCATACAGAACTGCTCTCTAAAAAACAGGAAATCGAAGAGCAATCCTCCTGTTACCACACCCATCACAAGAAACGCAGTCGGGTGCTCGAGTGGAGACAGCCGAACCCAATGCGCAAGCCGATCGGTTCCAACAAAGTAACTTAACCCCGTATGCGCGATAAACAAACTGCACGCGACATAAGTGAGTATTCGCAAGGGCTCACCAAGGCCGGGTAATCGTTTACTGACACCTGCAAAGAATCGATCGATAGGACGAAACAGAAATTCCAAATAAACCGTTTGCGGACATCCCCAACCACACCAAATTCGACCACCCACAGCCGTCACAAACATGATCGAAAAAATAACCATTAGCAGCAAGATCGCGACAAGCGGAGTATCCGTCGGATAAAACGTATGCCCCAGAATCGTGAATTGGCGTTTGATAATGTCTAACAGCACCAGCGGACGACCATTGAATCGGAAGTGAGGCAGGGTCACGAAGAATACGATAAGCCCGTAAGCAACCCATCGTCGACGATTCCACCATTTCCCCTCTGAAAGCTTTGGAGAGAGCCACTTTCGGCTTCCGTCAGCCATAAGCGTCGGCAGCACTTGTTCTTCAGCCTTGAGTATCGAAGAAGACGTGTATGGCGACGATGGGTTCGCCGAATCGACGAACTCCGATGCATTGGCACCAATTGGTGCGACATCTGTAGATAATGTAGCGGGAGCATTGCTATTGAATTCCGTATTCGAAGTTGCCGAGCAACCCCCGCACCCCAAACTGCATTGCGATTTACCGACAACCGTAATGGGTAACTTGCTTTTCATGATTTTGTACTATTCAGGTTTAGGCCAAGGAGCAATTGTGCTGCCATCTGGTGCCTTAGGTTTTGCGGGTTTGCTGCCTCGAAGGCTTGCAACGTATGCCGAAACAAGAACGATATCGTTCTTGTGACCGAGTCGCGTCGCCCATGCCGGCATAGCACCACCGGCGACCCCTTCGTTAATGACTTTTACGATATCGGTGACTTGTTTGATGTGCTTATATTGTTCGTCACACAAGTTAGGCCCGACATTCCCACCGCCATCCGGTCCGTGGCACGAGACGCAGTTGGCCTTGTAGATGGAACCGCCTACACCGACCCACTCCGGCTTGTTTAAGTATTTAACAAGTGTCGCTTCGCTGGAATCCAAATCGCCGATCTCTGCATACTGGCGGCGCGTGTTTTCTGCTAAGCCAGCTTGGAACTGCTCTTCAATTGATCTGCCTGGTGCTCCGACGTGAAAGATCATTAGGTAAAGCGGAGTAAATGCAATCGATAGCAAGAAAACATTCTTCCACCAACCGGGCAGCGGATTGTCATACTCCTGAATCCCATCGTAGCCATGCCCAAGGTGTGCGATCGTTTCGTCTGGAATTGATTCTTTATCGTTCATGCTTCGTGTTCTGTGTAGAGTTGAAGGACTTATCGGAGCGTGTTTACTTTGACACCTGCTGATCTGATGCGATCAGTCGCTTGAGGACCGTGGTCAATTCAATCAGTTTTCAAGTAAGTTTCGAATGCTAAGCTGACTTTTATACTTACCATTTGCAACGCATTGGCTATTTAGTTTTTTCGGTTGGCTTTTCGTGTTTAATCGGATCCTGAACCAGATCGCTCAGGGGAATTGAGCTAAATCGCTCAGTCGATTCCGACCGCAATCGAAACGCACCGTAAATTATTGTTCCGAAGGCAAGTGCAAAGATTACCAACGCAATCTCATCGAAGGTCGAATAATCGAGTTTAGATACTACGTCTTTTAGCATGATTAATTTGGCACCTTACTTATTATCACTCACGGAAGTTGAGACACTCTTTGCAGCGCCTTCAGCCGAGTCTTTTGAATCCAGCTCAGCCATCGCGGGCTTCGGTGGTTCATCGACACGGAACAAGTCGCGTCCGAGTCGTTGCAGGTACGCGATCAGTGCAATCGCAGTCGAATCCTTAATCAACTCACCATTATAGGTAACAGGACCACCCTGGGCGATGATCTCGGCGGCAATCGCTTCTGATTGAGTGCGAGCCATCGCTTCGGATTCCGTTAGTTCGCGGTCATACGGAGCACCCAGGAAGTGAGCCGCTTGAACTCGCTTTCCAATTTCTCCGAAATGTAGCCGCTCCTTGAGCAAGTGCTCATAAGAAGGCATCACGGTGCCCGGCGAGATTCGGGCAGGATTCTCAAAGTGGGTCCAATGCCAAAAACTACTATTCTTTCCACCTTCGCGAGCCAAGTCGGGACCAATTCGCCGTGAGCCCCATTGGAATGGGCGATCGTAGACGGATTCACCAGCCTTACTGAACTCACCGTAACGCTGTGTCTCGGCAATCATAGGTCGAATCATTTGTGAATGGCAGTTGTAACAGCCTTCGCTTACGTAAACGTCGCGACCAGCAAGCTCCAGTGGCGTGTAAGGCTTCACACTGGAAATCGTTGGAATATTGCTTCGAATTAAAAACATCGGGACTAACTCGAAAGCACTGGCGATGATCACTGCGAGCGTTGTCAGCAGTGTGAACTTGACAGGCCATCGCTCCCAACTTCGGTGCCAATCCATCATCGCGAACTTGTCGGCTTTGACTGCGATCTCCAAGACAGGTGTTCCGGCAAGTCGGCTTGGTGGCAGCGATTCGTCGACATAGTTCGACTGCAATCGAGGTGCTGAGTATGTCGGATCAGCGTAGACCGAAGGCCGAGTCGTCCAAGTCATCAGCGTGTTGATGGCGAGCATCACCATACCGAAAACGTAGAGGCTTCCACCGAGGATACGGAACCACCAAAACGGGACAATTGTTTGAACGGTTTCGATAAAGTCTGGGTATTGAAGCCTTCCGTAATCATCCAGTGCTCGCCACATCAAACCTTGTGTGATGCCTGCAGCATAGATCGGGACGATATATAGCAAGATACCGATAGTACCGATCCAGAAGTGCCACTCGGCCATCTTGGTACTCCACAACTTGGTCTGATACAGCCTCGGCAACAACCAGTAGATCATCCCGAAAGCCATGAATCCGTTCCACCCCAATGCGCCCGAGTGAACGTGCGCGATCGTCCAGTCGGTGTAGTGCGAGAGCGCGTTGACGCTTTTGACCGACAGCAGAGGTCCTTCGAATGTTGCCATTCCGTAGAAGGTTAATCCCACCACGAAAAATTTCAAAACAGGATCCGTTGTGACTCGATGCCATGCACCGCGAAGCGTCAGCAAACCGTTGATCATACCACCCCAAGATGGCATCCAAAGCATCACACTGAAGAGCATCCCAAAGGTGCTAGCCCACTCCGGAAGAGCCGTGTAATGCAAGTGGTGAGGCCCCGCCCAAATATAGATAAAAACTAACGACCAGAAGTGAATGATGCTTAGCTTGTAGCTGAACACCGGTCGCTCCGCGGCTTTCGGGAGGAAGTAATACATCAAGCCGAGAAACGGAGTCGTCAAGAAAAACGCAACCGCGTTGTGACCGTACCACCACTGCATGAGAGCATCCTGAACGCCCGCATAGATCGAATAGCTTTTGAACAAACCAACTGGAACAACCAAGTTATTGAAAACGTGCAGCAATGCGACAGTCACAATCGTTGCGATGTAGAACCAAAGAGCCACATAGAGATGTCGCTCACGTCGATTCACAAGAGTCATCAAAAAGTTGCCACCAAAGAACCCGAGCCAGACTACAGAAATTGCAATATCGATTGGCCACTCGAGTTCGGCATATTCTTTGCTTTGCGTGATTCCAAAAGGAAGCGTAAGAGCCGCCGCAAGGATGATTAATTGCCAGCCCCAAAAATGCATTCTTCCGAGCAGATCGCTCCACATCCGGCATTTGCAAAGCCGCTGCGTACTGTAATAAACGGCTGCAAAGATAGTGTTGCCTGCGAACGCAAAGATAGCTGCGTTGGTGTGCAGAGGCCTCAGACGAGCAAACGACAAAACCGCGTTGACCTCGGTCCCCAACCCTGTGAACAGGTAGGGGAGAACAAGGATAACAGCAACTAAAAGCCCAACCACCGTTGCGATGAGCCCCCAAACTACTGTTGCCGTGACAAACATCCGTACGATCGCATCGTCGTAACGAAAAGTTTCCATCGTTTCGTAAGATGACACTTCTGCCGTCGCCGTCGCCATTCGCATTCAACTTTCTACTTGCGTTACGTTCTTCAAATGATCGATCTCGTGGTATCGTACTAAAAGCAATGGATATACCAAACCTCAAAATTCTAACGCAACAGTTGGGTGCGTGGTGGTGAGTGCGTCCTGCTTACTCTTCTCAGTAGATCGTACTCGTACTCAATGAAATGGTGCTCGTGATCGTACTCGATCGGGTTAGAGGTCGAATCGAGTACGAGTACGAAAATGCAGAAATGCTCGTTTCCCAAACAGTCACCTCTCAGGTGGTTTTCGCGGCTAAACACAATCGAATTGACTCGCCTGGTAAATGCAAGGGGTACACAGTCGACAGTTTGTCGCACGCGCTCCATGGCAATTTGCGAGACACAGAGTGTGACAACCTCGCCTGTGCAGGGGTGTGCTGTTTGGCACGCTTTCGACGTCGGCTTTGATGTACTAGCTCTGTCGCACGCCAGGTTTGCTCCCGCTTCTAAACAACTCAGGAACCGCCAATTTTTTAAGGTAATTCGCGATCCCGGGTGAGGATCTTACAACCCACGTGCCCTCCGATGAGCCCTAGAGCCGATGAATTTTGAAGGGTGAGCAACAGACGTTATTAAACCGATTTTAAGGCAATCCGACGTTATTCGTGCTCTGGCACTGGTTTTGCAACCTCTCGCGAGCTAGACGGAAGAATTGGTTCGGTGAAAATGTGTGTGGCTGTTCGCGTTTGGCATGAAATAGACGACAATATCGTGGTAATAGCAAAGTGATGCGATAGTACTTATGGGACTTCCTGAAACACATAAACTGATGGTTGCAACTCCGCTGGTAGAACCGATCGATCTCCTTCTGGTTGATGACGAAGCCGATTTTCTCGAGCCAGCCTGTCGCTTTTTTCTTAGGCAAGGTTATCGAGTCGTTGCAGCGGCTTCAGCCGAGCAGGCTCTAGCGGTTCAATCAAAGCAGCATTTTCAGGTCGCCGTCCTCGATCAGAACATGCCAGGCATGAACGGATTGGACTTGGGAAGGCGATTGGCTGCCAGTGACCCCGAACTCAAAATTGTCATGCTTACTGGAAACGGGACGATCTCGTCGGCGGTCGAGGCAATGAAATTTGGAGCGGTTGACTATCTTACGAAGCCTTTTGGTCTGGCGGACTTGGATACAACCATTCGACGGGTATCTCAAACCGCTCGGCTAGAAAAAGAGAACCAGCACCTGCGTCGTCAGTTGTCGCTCGACCAACCGCTCAAGAGCGATCTCATCGGTCAGTCTGCAAGCATTCACGAAGTCAAACGGCTTGTCGAACGCATCGCAGCAAGCGACAAACCGGCCCTTATCCAAGGCGAAAGCGGAACCGGCAAGGAACTCGTCGCGCGTGCGATCCACGCCAAAAGCCCTCGTGCAGATCGTCCGCTGGTTGTGATCAATTGTGCAGCGTTACCGGAATCCCTCTTGGAAAGCGAACTATTCGGATACGAGAAAGGTTCATTCACAGGGGCAAGCGATGCAAAGCCAGGACTTTTTGAGATTGCCGATGGAGGAACTTTGTTCATCGACGAGTTTGGCGAACTGGCGGGTGGATTACAAGCCAAGCTTTTGCGAGTTCTCGAAGACGGCTCGATGCGTCGAATCGGCTCGATCCGCGAACGCAAAGTAAAGGTGCGTTTAATCGCAGCGACCAATCGTGATCTTTCAGTCGAAGTGGCTGCGGGAAGGTTTCGCGAAGATTTATTTTATCGCGTTAACGTTTTGTCGATTCAAATGCCACCCCTTCGCGACCGCCCCGAAGATATTCCACTGCTGGTCGATCACTTCTTGAAGAACACATGGAATCTAGGTCCAGGAGTAATGGAGCTTTTCATGAGCTCCCAGTGGCCCGGAAATGTTCGTCAGCTAATCAACGCGCTCGAGCGAGCCAAAATTCTTTCGGATGATCAAACAATTTATCTCGAAAACTTACCGACTGACTTGCGAAATCTTTCGAAGAAGCCAAATGGATCCGTCATGGCCAGTCCGTCTTCCGGCACGTCGCAGTTGCAATACTCAACGGAATCTCGAGATCTCATTGGTTCGTCGATAGAGTTGGATTCGCTGTCACAAATGCATGTGATGGAAGTCTTAAAGCGAAACAACGGTAACAAAGCCAAGTCGGCACGAGCGTTAGGGATCGCTAGGCGAAGTCTCTACCGACTTTTAGAACGCTTCGATATGAAGTAAGGCGAGCGGCGGACTTCCGTTTACTCGTGTGGCATAGGCTTCAACAGGTTGCCTTATATCTACTGGGTTACTTCGAAGCCCCGCAAGGAATCTCGATCACGATCTCGGCACCAATTTCTGGGTTGCCGATTGAAATCGTTCCGCCATGCGCGTCGACAATCCTTTGGCAAATCGCCATCCCAAGTCCAGTTCCTTTGGTTTTGGTCGTATAGAACGGCTCGAAGATTCGTTCGCGTTGTACGCTATCCAGTCCAGGCCCTTCGTCTATGATTCGAATTTGAATAGCCTCGCGACCAAGTAGCTTTGGCTTCATGCAGACTACGGTAATCTTGCTGCCAGGTTTTGAAACCGCAATCGCATTTTCAAAAACATTACGAATGACTTGGCTTATTCTATATTTGTCAAGTTTGCACGGTACGAGATCTACCGCTTGGACCTCGAGCGAGATTGGAATCGCTCCCCGTCCTTCCAGAATCTTTCCCCAAACTTCTGAGCATAGCTCATCTACGATTTCTATCGATTTTTCCAGAACGATCGGAGCTGCATAGCTTCGAACTTCTTCATAAAGTGTTTGGAGTTCTAACAGTGCGAAACGAGTACGTTGGACCAAGTCTTTCTGCTCGTCGTGTGCCTCGAGATCCAACTCCAACATATCCAAGCAGGCTCGAGAGCGTTGCAGCGCGTTACGACTTTCATGAGCAATACCGGTCATCATCTGACCGATTGCGGCAAGTCGTTCGCTTTGAATAATTTTTTGCTCCGCATCTTTCAGTTCCGCTTCGGCGCGATTCCGCTGAGTCATATCTCGAAGGATTCCTGCAAAGAGAGTACGACCGCCGATGTTGACCTCACTTACAGCGAGATCGACCGGGATTAGCGACCCGTCCTTACGCTGTCCCATGACCTCGCGGCCAATTCCAATGATAGCCGCCTGATGAGTCTCTTTATAACGACTTAGATAGTCATCGTGCCGCGAGCGATCGGGCTCAGGCATCAACATCGATATGTTTTTTCCAACGACCTCTGCTACTGAGTAACCAAACAGTTTCTCCACAGCATGATTGGCTTGCTGAATAACACCTCGGTCATCAATCGTGATGATCGCGTCAATCGCGGTTTGTAAAACAGCCGTAAGCAAGGCTTCGTTTTGTTCACTGGTCATCGCATTTGCATTTTAAGTTGAGGTGTGAATTCACAGAAAGTTTGATGTGATGAATAGGGAGAGCTATTGTTTGGATGCTTTATACCAGTAAATTATCGCAAAACTCAATCTTTGATGATTGCAAGTTCCTCCGGATTATTTCTCAATTTTGTTCACATAGGCTCCCAAAGCTTTAATCAGGCATTAGTTCGATATCGCATAAACCACAGTAATGCTACAAGTGTCTTTGCGTCTTCGATTTTGCCGTCGCGAATCAGGCTATCAATTTCGCTCCACGCGTAAACGCGGTTGGCAATTTGCTCGCCAACCTCTCGACGTGCCTCACCTTGAGTTAGATTGCTTGCAACATAGAAATGCATACGCTCATCCAGGATACCTGGTGACATGTTGAACGAATGGACGTGCTGGATGGTTGCTGCTTGATAGCCTGTCTCTTCAATCAACTCACGACCGGCGGTTACCATTGGTGGCTCGTTTGGTTCGAGCGTTCCGGCAGGCAACTCAAGTATCCAACGATCAATGGCAACGCGGTAAGTGTAAATCAAGCACACGTGATCCGGATCGACCAGCGGAAGAATCACCACAGCGCCGGGATGCCTCACCACTTGCCGATGATGTTCACTCCCATCGTCCAACTTTTGATAGACGTCTTCGACTGCGAAGCGTAGAGCTTGAAACACTTTTTTTCGTCGCGTCATATTGCTGGATACTTGCTTCCTAAGTAGCTAAACGGGCACAGGTTCAAGGTTCTTGGTCGTTGACTGTAACGCACTATCTTCAGAACTTTCCGAGTAGTGAACTTGGTTTCGCTCGTTGGAATGGGGGTCGCTGAACGTTGGTTTTACTCGGAAGATCAAGACATACAAAGCGGGTAGGTTGATCAATGTCAAGAAAGTTGCGACGGACAACCCGCCCATAATAGCGATCGCCATCGGTCCCCAAAAGACACTTCTGGTCAAAGGAATCATCGCAAGAATCGCAGTTGCTGCGGTCAAGATCACCGGTCGCGCACGACGCACGGCGGATTCAATGACCGCTTCCCATTCGGTTAGTCCACCTTGCATATCTTGATCAATCTGATCGATTAATATCACCGAATTTCGCATATCCATACCGGCCAAAGCAATCACTCCCAACAATGCGACGAAGCCAAAGGGAGCATTAAAAATCAATAGAAAGGCAACCGCACCGATTAATCCCAGTGGAGCAATACCAAACACGAGAGCCGCCTTTTTAAAGCTTTGAACCTGAAGCATCAACAGTGTTAACATGATCAGAATCATCACTGGGAATACGCTGAAGAGTGCAAGGTTCGCTTTCTCGCTTTCTTCGACTGCACCCCCACGTTCAACTCGGTAACCAGGGGGAAGATCTAGCGCGAGCAACTTAGGAAATATCCGGTTCGTAACGTCTGGCGCTTGAACGCCATCGATGATGTCCGATCTCACAGTCAGCATTGTCTCTTGATTCCTACGCCAGAGAATTGGTGGCTCCAGTTCGTAGCTAGCCGTTGCGACTTGGCTAAGCGGAATCGCCTTGCCATCGTTATTGAACAACGAAAGGTTTTGAAGAGAGTCCAACTCTAATCGTTCTTCGGCAATCGCTCTCGCAACGACCTCGACGGTCTCCGTTCCCTCGCGAAATTGAGCGATAGGTGCACCCGAAAGCAACGTTTGTAGCGTCGACGAAATCTCTTGTGTGTTCAGTCCCATCGATCGTGCGCGGTCTTGATCCACAGCCAATCGAATCATCTTCGACGCCTCGTTCCATTCAAAGTTAACGTCAACAGTTGATTTCTCTTGTCGCATGATCTCTCGAACCTTGTGACCAATCGCAAGGACTCCCTCACGATCGGGACCCATCACGCGAAACTGGACAGGAAACCCTACCGGTGGTCCAAAATCAAGTCGCAAGACACGAAGCCTTGGCGAAGCGAACTGTGCGTCCGATTCAAAGGCCGCAAGCAGTTCGCGTCTTAAGTTCTCTCTTGCTTTCACCCCAGTGGTTTGGATTACAATTTTGGCAAAGCTCGCATTCGGAAGATCCGGATTCAATGCTAGAAAAAATCGCGCGGAACCAGCCCCGGTATAAGATGTGAAGTGATTTACATCCCAATCAAAATCATGCGTACGGTGAATCAGAAGATCAAGAAACGAAAATGGTTGTTTCTTATGCTCCCGATTTATGTCTTCTGAGTTCGGTAGCTTCTTAACCAGCAACGATTCGACCTTCCGTACCATATCAGCCGTCGACAAAAAGGAAGAACCCTCCGGCATTTTGATATCAACCATCAGCTCAGGCCGCGACGATTGAGGAAAAAACTGTTGCGGAAGCTGTGTAAAGCCATACATCGATGCAATAAAGGCAACCAAAGTCACCGATATGACCTTTAGCGGATTATGCACACACAACGTGATGATCCCGCGTAAAGTTCGGTACATCCGTGTGTTATAATTGTGATGATCTTTTGCCGAAGCAAGCTTTTCCGGAAGTAGCATCACGCCAAGGTACGGCGTAAACACAACAGCAGTGAGCCACGAAGTCATCAAAGCGATTCCCACGACCCAGAAGATTCCACCCGCATATTCACCCGCCGCCGACTTCGCAAATCCGACTGGAATAAAGCCAGCGGCAGTAATCATGGTTCCTGACAACATCGGGAATGCAGTGGATGACCAAGCAAAGGTTGCCGCATCGACTCGGCTCCACCCTTGCTCCAATTTCACCGCCATCATTTCAACGGCGATGATCGCATCATCGACTAACAGTCCAAGTGCTAGAATCAATGCCCCTAAGCTGATTCGATCCAAATCCATACCGATCGAGTTCATGATGACCATGGAAATGGCCAGCACTGTCGGCACACTAAGAGCCACCACGATGCCGGTTCGAAAGCCAAGACTCAAGAAGCTAACGCAAAGAACAATAATCAAGGCCTCGACAAACGAACGCAAAAACTCTGAGACAGACTCGTCAACAACCGAAGGCTGAAAGGCAACGGTCCCAATATCAACACCGGCGGGCACCTGACTACGGATGACTTGAATCTCTTTTTCAATTCGCTCGCCTAGCGCCAACACGTTTCCGCCTTTCCGCATTACGACTCCGAGTCCAACGCTTTGCTTTCCATCAAAACTCATTGTGAATTCGGATGGGTCTTCGTATCCTCGTTTTATTTCGGCGATGTCACCCAGTTTGAGAGTCCGGTTCAATCCACTCACCGGAACATTTGAGATGGCTTCGACTGCATCGAAGGCTCCGTCGACTCGGACGAAGACGCGGTCTTGATCGGTTTCAATTTTGCCGGATGGTAGGATTGCGTTCTGAGTAGTAACGCTGTCGAATATTTTTTGTGGCGAGATACCGAGAGTCGAAAGTTTTCGATGCGAGAGTTCAATAAATACTTTCTGAGGTTGGTCTCCGATGATATCAACCTTTTCAACATCACTGACTCGCAGTAATCGCTTCCTCGCCGACTCGACAATGCGTTTCAATTCAGCAGGAGTATAGTCATCGCCATGAAAGGCGTAGATCGCGGAATAGACATCGCCGTATTCATCGTTCACTGCCGGACCAAGAACTCCTTCAGGAAGTGTACCGCGGATGTCATTCAATTTTTTCCGAAGCTGGTACCAAGTTTCGGGAACTTGCTTTTTGGGTATCGTGTCCTTTAGCTGGACAAGCACAAGCATTCGCTCAGGCAAACAATAGGTTCTCAAAAAGTCGAGATACGGTGTTTCGCGAAGCTTGTCCTCAATTCGCTCTGCAACTTGCCGCTGCATTTCCTCGGCGGTTGCACCGGGCCATGTTGCTGAAACGATTGCAGTTTTGATTGTGAACGACGGATCCTCGGCACGACCCATCTGCAGATAGGCTTGCAGTCCGGCAAGTAACGAAGCACCGATCAAAAACAAGATGAAGGACGGATGCGTGACCGCCCATCGCGACAGATTAAAACGTGGAACGCTTTTCACTTTTGCATCTCCCAAACTCGCACTTTCATGGCTTCATCAAGCTTCTGAACACCAGCCGAAACAATAAGTTGCCCCAAAGTTAGACCGCTTGAGATCTCCGTCATGTTGGCACCATACGATTTGACTTTGACAACCTGTGGGCGGATCGTGAATATGCCTATTGTCAATGGATCGGGACTGGCCAACCACACGGCCGATCTTTCTCCGTGCTGGATAATGGCAGCACTGGGAACGCTCACGACGTCGTAGTTCATACCGTCGTAGTTCATACCGTCGTTGTTGATACCGTCGTTGCTAGTAATATCGTTAGTTGCTAGCTCGGACGTACTAACTGTACCTTTTGATTTTTCATCCCAGTTGACCGTTGCAGTCATTCCTAGCTGAATCTCTTCGGGTGGCTGCTCGATAGAGAATCTTGCGCGGTAAGTGCGAGTCACCGGATCTGCAACCGGAGATAGCTCACGAAGTTTCGCTGTAGATCGCACATTAGGAAGGGACCAGAATCCGACCGAAGCAAGTAGGTTCTCTGGAAGCGAACTGCGGTTCTCAGGGATGTCGACGACTGCTTCCAGTTGTTCTGCTTGGGCAATCACACAAACTGGCGTACCAGCCGCAACGACCTGCCCCGATTCGGCTTGAACGCTCATCACGATTCCCGATGTGTCTGCGACGAGTCGGCAATAGGCGAGCTGATTGTTGGCAAGCTGCAGTTGTCGCTCGGCACTTGTTTGCTGACCTAAGGCTATGTCTCTTGCTGATAAACCAAGATCGTATTCGGACTGGCTGATCGCGTTGGTCCGCCGTAGGTCACCCAGTCGTCGCTCCTCGGCGGTGCTTTGCCGGACTGCTGCCCGAGCAACGACGAGGTTTGCTTCGGTAGTCTTCTGCTGTAGCCGATAATCTTCTGTATCCAATTCGAACAGGATATCGCCCGGGTTTACCTTCTGACCAACCTCGATTTTTCGACTGATAATTTTTCCACCAACACGAAATCCCAAGGGTGTCTCGTAACGAGCGCGAACGGTCCCCGTGAATACATTCTTAGCGCGTCGTGACTCGACGCTTCCAACTTCAAACATTCGAACCGGTACAACGGGGAGAACAACTTTGTCAGTCGACTTTGAAGCGTCAGCTGAATGCGAGGCCGGTGATGGCTGCGTGCCCTGATTCTTTAAACCCACGGCGGCCAAGACCGCTGCGGATACGGAAAACAGCACTGCCGCCGACATAAAGAAGACGCGTTTTTTAAAGATGCTTTTCATATTCGCGATACCTTTTGAAGAATTGAATGAGGCGTCAGCTTATGACGGCGCGTCACTTTTTCAGCAA
>JANODQ010000210.1:0-2833 GCA_031412775.1 Pirellulaceae bacterium
GTTTGGGAAAGAATTAGCTTCGACGATTGATGCTGCTGTCCTGTCTGGTGATTTAGAAGCAGTAAAAGATCCGTTCGCCATGTTGGACGATGCCTTAGGAAATCTTATCGTTGTCGATCAATCAGGTAGCTTTGCAATTACAGATGCAGCCAGCGCGCCATCTACTTGGTCGCTTGGACGAACGCGATGTCGCGAGGTTTCTTCCAACGCATCGGGAAATCGTTGGTTGACACTTCATGACAATGGAGTCGCTATGTTGTGTGATATTGATTCCAGCGTTTTACCGAAATGGATACCGCTGCGTCACAATCTTGGAACCAAACTGCGAGGCGAGATATCGCCCGATGGCAAGAAGATTTTTCTCTTGGCTCTGGTGAACAGATCAACCAACCTGTCTGTTTTTAGAATCACAGATAACCATCAATTGCAATTAGAGCATTCTGATGAGAACGTTAGTCTGGCTAAATGGCATCCGATGAATCAGTCGCTCGTTACTATCAATTCGCAGAATCAAGTCAACCTATTCGATGATCAATGGAAAGCAACTCCAGTCGGATCCGAAGCGTTGGACAAGCACTTAAACGGCACTAGCTACGTTTCAAAAGTTGCATTCTTTCGAGAATCATGGAGTAGTCAACGAGAAGCGAAATGGCATCTTGCGGCTCAAGTTGATGATAGCGAATCGAGTAAACTGTGTTTTGTAGACTTATCTGGGGCGAACTCGGACTTCGCACCAATGGAGTTTAAGAATAAGATTGCGTCAATTGCTTCCTCAGCACAAGAGAACGTCTTGGCGATAGGTGATGTGCAAGGAAACCTGAGTATCTGGTTCGCCGCACCGAGTATTGATCGCGGTCCTCGTGAGCTCTTCACACTCCCCGGCCATCGAGGACAATCAATCGATTCGTTACAATTTACAAGTGATGGAATGAGCTTATTTTCAAGTGACAGCGCCCGTCAAAACCTTTTTTGGATGAGTAAAGACTAAGTTTGTAGCAAAGTTTTGCGTGCGATTCTTTACAGTAGAAGACCGGGAATCATTTTCCTTAGAAAACAACGTGCTAAGTTGGACGAGCGTTTCACGAACATTGCAGAAGTTTGGCCATAGAAACTCTATGATCTACAAACGCACCTAGAACGGAGTTGAGAAGTACAGCATGAGGTCAATTCAAACAGTAGAAGAACTGGAAGAGTCACTAAGCCGGCCAACCTCGGGAGTGTTGAAGACTCTAGAGGCGATCGATGGGGATGTGGTGCTCCTTGGAGCAGCAGGCAAGATGGGACCGACATTATCTCGTATGGTTCG
This sequence comes from Pirellulaceae bacterium, assembly GCA_031412775.1. GTDB lineage: Bacteria > Planctomycetota > Planctomycetia > Pirellulales > Pirellulaceae > JAIYDQ01. The sequence continues at coordinate 1,307 of JANODQ010000210.1, forward strand.
CCGAGCATTGGATACACTTGGTCATCGGAGCAGACGGGTAATTGCTGTTTCAAGATTCACTTCTCAAGAAGCCAGGCGTTCCCTCGAGCAGCACGGTGTCGAGACGCTTGTTTGTGATTTATTGAACCCCAAGGATGTTCAGAGCCTACCAACTGCTCCGAATGTATTCTTCTTGGCGGGCCAGAAGTTCGGGACAAGCGACGCGCCTGAGTTAACTTGGGCCATGAATACGCTTGTTCCCGCTTACGTCGCTGAGCGATACCGCGAATCGCGTATAGTCGCTTTCTCGACCGGTTGTGTATATCCTCTGCTTTCGGCAGACGGCCCTGGAGCAAATGAAAATACTATGCTGGGACCTCCTGGCGACTACGCAAACTCCTGTGTTGGTCGGGAACGAGTATTCACATTCTTCTCGAAACAAAATGAGACACCAGTGTTATTGTTTCGACTCTGCTACGCGATTGAACTTCGGTATGGAGTGTTGAGTGACATCGCAACCCGAATTATGACTGGTTGTCCGGTGGATGTTTCCATGGGCTTTGTAAACATGATATGGCAGGGTGACGCAAATGCGCGAGCTATTGAATCGTTGGCACATACTTCATCACCACCCACGGCACTAAACGTGACAGGATTGGAGCGTGTTTCGGTACGCGCAATAGCGATGCAATTTGGTAAGCTTTTAGATCGCGAGGTCGTGTTTACAGGACAAGAATCTGAAACGGCTTGGGTCTGGGATGCGAGTCGTTCGTACGAATTGTTTGGAGAGCCAACCGTTTCGCTTGAAGAGATGATAATCGCAGTGAGTGAGTGGACACTTGTTGGTGGACCGTTGCTTGGCAAACCTACTCACTTCGAAGTCACCAGTGGCCAATACTAATTATGCGAATCCGACTTTTTCAATCGAGTGATCTTCCAGAATTGCGTCGAATAACTGTCGAAGGATTTGAAGGAATTGCCATTGATCAGAATGTCGAGAACAAACTCGGTGTTCTCGGCGATCACGATTGGCGGTGGCGAAAGACGCGGCATGTTGATGAAGATTGCGAGATGAATCCTACGGGTGTTTTCGTTGCTGAAAGAGACGGGTTCATTCTCGGATACATTTCGACACGCGTTGACCACGAATCTGGTAAAGGTCGGATCCCAAACTTGGCGGTGGATGCAGACGCGAGAGGATGCGGAGTTGGTCGACAACTGATTGAATATGCTTTGGATTACCTGCGACGAGAGGGGATGGCGTTTGCGATGATTGAGACAATGGAGAATAATCTAGTAGGCCAATATTTGTATCCGTCCAGTGGGTTTGTAGAAGTTGGAAGACAAATTCACTACGCGAGAAAGCTATGACATTTGATTTTCATGCGAGAATGCTTTCTGGAATGGCAATCCCTGCACATCCGCTTGCACTTAATGCGAATCGAAAGCTTGATGAGCGAAGGCAGCGGGCGTTGACTCGATACTACATCGCCTCCGGTGTCGGTGGAATTGCCGTTGGTGTACACACAACTCAATTCGCAATTCGAG
>JANODQ010000211.1:0-4652 GCA_031412775.1 Pirellulaceae bacterium
GAGATCGATTTCCAGAGTCCGAGGAAGCTCTTTTGGATTTCGATCTGATCATCCTCGGCGAGTTCCCGGCAGAAGCCCTGACGCTCGAGGAGCAGACTTGGGTGCAACGCTTTGTTTCCGAGTCGGGCGGCGGCCTATTTATCATCGACGGACAAAGAAATCATTGGTCAGAAGAGTCTCTGGCGACTCTGTCGGATTTGCTTCCTGTCAGCCGCCAGCCTTTCTCGAACAGTGGAGGAGCGAATGGACACGACGTCCGATTAGACCATTTCACTCCTACTCCTTCCGGCGACCGACTAGCTGCATTTCAGATTGGCTCCGCATGGGCAAGCCTTCCGAAGGTAGCTCTCACTGCAAACGCTCAACCCCTACCTGGAAGCGAAGTTCTTGCAACTCTTGGAAGCAAAAGCGGCATTAATTTGCAAAATGCAAGTCCAGTGTTGGTAACACGACTGAGCGGGTCGGGCCGCGTTCTTTACACCGCAACCGATGAAACATGGCGATGGAGATACAAAGTCGGAGACGAGTTCCATCAACGTTTCTGGAATCAGATCAGTCGATGGGTAATGCGGACTCCGTATACAGTGCAAAACGACTATATCAGTTTAGATGCAGGAAAGATGAACTACCGCCAAGGGCAAGACGTTGAGATTCGATGCAGGCTTCACGACGCAGATGGTGGACCTTTGTTGTCCAGCAACGTCGAGGCGATCCTGAGTAGCCCCGATCGCGCAGACACGGTCGTCTCGATGGATGCAGATCCATTGCTACCTGGCGTTTACCGCTGTCTTGCAACTGCGCTGACCGATGGCGAGTACTCTGTTCGCGTATTTACCACCGGTCTACCGAAAGAAGCGATGCAGATATCGACTCGATTTGTCGTACAAGCATCCGAATCGATTGAGATGCAGGAGACATCGATCAACGCGACGGTGCTACGCAAAACCGCCGAAATAAGCGGCGGTCGGTACATCCCCGAGAATCAAATGGATACACTGGTTGACGTTTTGAAACCGCTAAGCCAAGGAAGAATTGTTCAGAACGAACTTTCGCTATGGCAAAGCTACTGGTGGTTTCTACCGATCGTCAGTGTTCTGTCAATTGAATGGTGGTTACGAAAAAAAGCAGGATTGCTATGACTAGACTCGCACCAATCACAACCCGGCGACTCAATGAGTTTCGCCGTCGTCGAAACACGTTGCTAACCGCACGCGGTTTATCCGCCGGCCTACTGGTTTTAATCGGTATGGCTTTGCTATTTGTACCGGTCGATGCCTTGTGGACACTTCCCGATTCGACTCGATACGTATTCGCTGCCATGATTTACATCGCGACAGCTGCGGTGATCTTTTTCCTTGCTATACAGCCGTGGTTGCAAGGACGATCGATTACTTGGCTTGCAAGCTTGCTTGAGAAGACCGATCCACGACTTGAAAATCGCCTCTTGGCAGCAGTTGAGCTATCCGACGTAAGTGCGCCCGACAAGCCAGTACTTGACTCAGTAGCCTTCCGTGAGTCGGTGCAACGCGACGTTGCGAAAATTCTGGAGACTGTACTGATTGCGAGAGCCCTGCCCTGGCGACTTGTTGGTCGATGGCTCCTTCTGTCAGGCGCAGTAATGGTGTCTGTGGCCATCCTTTGCTCGTTCCAAAGTCTGCACTTGCCGACACGACTAACGCGCGTCCTCTTTCCTATGGCAAACGTGGGAAGAGTTTCACAGTTTTTGGTTTCGGTTACCAATCCTAGCCCCAGTTCAACAACTGTCCCAGAAGATGAGTTGATTGAGATTCGTGCCGATGTTCAAAGTAGTGGGTTTCAGAAATCTCCTCGTAACGTCTTTCTCGAGGTGCGTGGTGGAACGGAAAGTTCAGACATAAAAGTAGAACGAATTGCAATGCGGCTCGACGGCAGTGTTAGTGCACAGAAAACTGACAATAGTGCCGAAAATGGAACTAACACTGAAGCTTTGAAATCGAATGGCGAAACTTATCAAGCGAATTGGAATGTAGGTCCGGGGATTAGCCAATATCGAGTCGTTGCAGATGATTCCGCTACTGGCTGGTATTCCATCAATGGCGTTGCGAGACCAACAATTGAATCGTTCGAAGTGGAGTATCGCTACCCAAGATACACTCTGCTTGAACCAGAAAAACACACTACCCCCAATGGGAATATCGAAGCGCTCGAAGGCACCACCGCGAAGGTTTCCATCCGAGTAAACCAACCGATCGCTAACGCGTTTCTCCGCGTTGCACCGAAGTCCCGGGAAGTTCGGATCAACCCGAAGCTCTCGAGTAATACAGCTACAACCAACAATCGCATTCCACTCGAAACAACCATTGATTTCCAACGGACTGCCGGAAGTGAGGTGCTGGTCGCAGAGGTTCCTATCCAAGAAAATGGAACATATCGAATTAGTCTGACTGCGACCGATACAGGGTTTACTAACTCATTTGCACCCAACTATAGCATTCGAGCGATACCCGATCGAGCTCCGAAGATAGCTTGGCAAATTCCGCGCGAGCCTTCGATATCCGTGACGCCCGAATCGATTTTAACCTTGTCGATTCAGACCGAAGATGAGTTGCCAATTGCCCAACTCGTCCAGCAGATCCGCGAGGGAACTCATGCATGGGAAGATCAATCGGACTTCGCGTCGCAACTGCAAGAGATTAAAGACAGCGCGTTGGATGATCTTGCCGCAGCGTCAGCCATAAGATCTGCGTTCGCCATAAGATCGTTGTCGCTTCGACAAAGCCTGGATAGTGTTTTCGATCTAGCGATGAATCGTGTTCAAATCGGCGACACGCTCCAGATGCGATGGGTTGCGACGGATCGAAAGGGACAATCCACGACTTCGCCTATCCTAGAAATGTTCGTTGCAAGTGCTTCGCTCGATCCTTCGAGACGTGAGCGAATGTTGGATCGATTGACAGTGACTCGAGAATCGGAAAAGGTCCGTGCATTTGTTGAGAAGCAAATAGAAGCTTTGAAATCGAAGCAACAAGCCTTCGAATCGGATCGCGACAATCCCGAAAGACACCAAGAAATTGTTTCCTTAGCAGAGGACTTTGTTGAGGAATCCAAGCAAACAATCAATCAATTGGAATCAACGATCCTAGAAACGATGCCCAAGTTGAAAGATTCCGTCAGCGCGGAAGAATTCGATCGATTATCGCAAGTGGTCAATAGGGTGCGCACTGAACAAATTGCCGAGCTAGAAAGCCTTTCGTCACAGGACTCGAAGTCGCAAGATCCGCGCAAATCGACCGAGAAGATGGTCGAATTGTTGAATAAAGCCAACGCAGAGCTCAAGCTTGCAACGCGTCGCGCGAAAGAATTCACAGGTCATGATGTGTTGTCGCAGATTGGACACGACTTATCGACCATGCTCAAGTATCAGCAGGACCTGAAAGCATCAGTCGATAATATATTGCCTGAGCAGTATCGTCGTAAACAGGCGATTATCGCAAGGCAATTAAAGGAGCTTGCCGATATGACTCGCGAGCACTCTCCTCTTCTGCGCGATAACGCACAGCGTCAGGCATCCCAGTGGGCAGATTGGATGGATGGCCAAGCGAGCGCGATACTCGCGTTTACCGGATCAGATGATCGCCCCAAAATTGCGACCGATTCTGAAGCCGATCGAAAGAAGCTTGCCGATCGGATTGAAACCGAATTACGCGACCATCAACAACCGGGAAGCATTGACGGTGGGCTTCACGACGAAAACCGAAACGGTCGAATCGAACTCCGCGATAAAGCTTCAAGACCATCGAAACTCATTGAAAAGCTCGCAGACTCGATTGCAAAGTCCTCGGGTGATCAAAACGAATCGAAAGCCGGTGCGAACACTTCAAGCGACTCGTCGGATCTTCTGCTGCAATCTGCCCTCAACCAGATATCTCATCAGCGTGCAACACAACAAGCTCGCAATGATAGTGATAGTCAATGGATCGCCGACTTGGGAGATGCTCATCGCGCGGCCCATGCGATTGCCAATCAACCAGATCTTGATTCTGTATCGCCCGAAATGAATGCGAAAGCTAACGAAGAGACCGCCAACCAGTCAGGGCTAAGTGCTCGAGCGAAAGTCGAGAAACTGAAGGCCGTTGCCTCGTCAATTAAAAAACTTGAAGCAGTTCATGAGCTTCAGCAAGCGGCAAGAACCTTAGACGAATTGCAAGCTACCGAGCGATGGAAGGGACTTTCCGCCGAAGCAAGACTAGAGCAACCGCGGCAATGGGATGCCATGAAGCAACGCTTGGAACGGTCGGTAACCGCGCTGCGAGAGGCGGGTTTTCCGAAGGATATCGTCGAGAATATTGACAAGATCAAATGGAACGATGTTGCAAATCGAGTGGATCAGAAAATTGGTCCTCGTCGTTGGTCGAACGAACCCTGGGTGAATGCTTCGGAAGACTTACGATCGATGCAAAAATCATTGCGAGAAGAAATAAAGAAGATCGAACAGGCAGCTCAAGAATCAAGATTGAGTCTTACTGAATTAGCGCCAACGGTTTCCGAGCTCGCCCGAGATGCATCCAAGTCGTTAGAACAAACCATCGCCCCAACGGAGGCTCTTGCAAAATCCATCAGCGAGGGGACCGTTCCCGATCGAAACACAAGAATCGACCAGGTTGACGATAAGA
>JANODQ010000212.1:0-2201 GCA_031412775.1 Pirellulaceae bacterium
CATCATTAGATAGGAATCAGTTAGAACAATCTGAAACAATTGAAGAAAAAGTTGTAGAAACTACCGTAAAAACTACTGTAAAGAATATTTCCGACAACAGTTCTACCTCGGACTATTTTGAAAAAGATGGAAATAACTTCCTTATTTCAAGCAGTAAGGATTATAAGGGAAAATCAAAGAAAGTTCAACAGCAACGATTTAGTATTCTCTATGTTTGGGCTTACAATATCCTATATGAAGCACCTGTGCCTCATGAACATTTAATTCAAGCATCTCAAAAGAATGAAATACATGATCAAAACTATTCAACATATCTTAAAGAAATAGCTAGCGTTTGCTTTACTAACATTGATGGAAACTACAAGCTTAATCATAATGGACGTATACAATCAACAAAGATTCAGACAGAAATTCAAGACCCAGACCTAAGTGGCTTAGAGTATTGGCATTCAAATCGAAAAAAATTAAGTAGAAGTTCTCGAACTGTAAAAGAAGGTTTACAGAAAATTGAGGAATGGATTAATTTACATTCAAGATTTGATGATTTTGATGTTAGACAGTTAAAAATTACAGCCGAATTTGCAATTCTTTCTATTTACGATATAACAAAAGAGATAAAGGTTGAAGATGCTATAAATTCATCTTTGGCATATGAGTATCTTACTAAAAAATATAAGACAGTTCCAGTAAAGAAAAAGAATTTTAACGATACATTATCGGGTAAACAATACAAAAATTTCTTTGAACGTAACTCTGAAGGATTATATTATCTTACCCAAGAGGCTGAGAGCCTTGCAGAAAGTTGGATTAACCAAGTTAGAACGATTTCGTAAAAATCATGAGTATTCAAAGATCTAAATTAGAGTCTTCTTTATCAAGTCAGATCCCAAGAGATATTCTTATTACATTACTTGATGAGTACCAACATCTTAAGCAACAGTTTTTTCTACAAAAGTTTCAACCGACAGAATTAAACGCAGCGCGATTTAGCGAATGTACTTTACGTCTAATAGAATTTTTAGATACTGGTAAATACACTCCATTTGGAAAACAGCTAAACACTCAAAATATAATAAATCATGTCAACAGTAATATTAGTTTGCCAGATGGCATTCGTTTTTTTATACCTCAATTGACGAGAGTACTTCTTGATATTAGGAATAAACGAAATGTTGCTCATGTCGGTGGAGAAGTTAACCCCAATTTTTCTGATTCTTTATTTGTGTCTCATGCTGCTGACTGGATTTTAATTGAGATAATACGCAACTATCATACGAATAATATTAATGAAGCTAAAAAAATAGTTGACAGCATTAATGAAACCAAAATTCCTGTGATAGTAGAAGTTGATGGTTTTATAAGGGTACAGAACACAAAACTAACAGGCAATCAAAAAACTTTACTTATTCTGTACTATAAACAGCCTGAAAAAGTAAAAGATACAGATTTAATGAAGTGGATTAGATATACAAATACTAGTAGATACAAAACTGAAATTCTAAAATCCTTGGATGATGAAGCCCTTATCCATTATGAAAATAGCTTCTGCGTAATTTTACCGAAAGGCATTGTACATGTTGAAAAAAATATCAGTCCTGAATTAATTCTATAGTTTTTTGAAAGGCGATCGCCATTAATTTGTAGCCTTGAGAAAGTCGATCTATCAAACTGTAAGCTAACAAATTATAAGCAAAGTGGTAAAACTGCAATATGAGAATTAATAGTTTTAATTTTAGAAATAATAGCCAAAATTGGTATCTAGAGAAGATTTACTTTGACAAATTAAATTTATTAGTTGGTGCTTCTGGAGTGGGGAAAACTAGAACTCTTAAAGCCCTTTATTTAATCTGTAATGTTGCTCAAGGCGAAGTCCAAATGCTAGAAGATGTAGAATGGTCTATTGGGTTTTCTCATTTAGGACAAAAATATAGGTGGGAGTTAAAATCATTAAACTCAACTGAAAAAACTTTTTCTAGTGAGCAAAATCAATCTGAGATTGTCGATGAAAAGATTATTAAATTTGCAGAAAATAACGAACCCATAGAAATTCTTCAATTCTTCGGGAGCATCTCACTAACGCAATAAGTATTAGTACTTATTGGTGGCATATGAGAAAATGAAAAAGAAGCAAGGTTAAAGATAAAGAGATGACACCAGAAGAAAGAAAGGTTTTGAAAGATCACCTAAAAGCAGCAGCAGCT